>NZ_JBJDRJ010000047.1:0-28109 GCF_044987415.1 Microbacterium sp. ZW T5_45
ACGATCCGCACCGCCTCCGCCCGCTCCGCAGGCGTGTATTGCACCCTCCTGATCGGCGGCCTCTTCCCACGCTCATCACTCATCTCATCCATCAGGACCAGACTCCACCATCACAGGGGCACCCCAACGGTTTCTTTCCTGTTCTCGCGCGGTTGACCTGTCCTGGGCTCGGGGCGGGACGTCAGACGCGCGGCACCAGGACGGTGAGCGCGGCGGGGCGGATGCCGATGGTGCAGGAGTCCCGCGCCACACGCTCCCCGTCCGCATAGACCAGCAGATCGGGAGCGGACACGTAGACGGAGTATGCGCGTCGATGCGTCACCTCGCGGAGCCCGAGATGACGCCCGCGAAGGAGCTGAGGGAACAGCCGCAGCAGCCGCAGGCGCCCCAACGGGCGCACCCGCACCACGTCGAGGGCACCGTCATCCGGCTCGGCGTCGGCACAGATCGGCATACCCCCTCCGTAACTCGCGGTGTTGCCGACGGCGATCAGGGTCGACGGCATCCGCTCGACCGGTTCGCCGTCGATCGCGACGTCGAGCTGCACCGGCCGAAGACGCAGCAGCTCGATCACCAGGGCCAGGTAGTAGCGCAGCGGTCCTCGGGGCCACCGCAGCCGGTCCGTCCGATCGCTGACACGCGCATCGAAACCCAGTGCGGCGACCGTGACGAACGGCCGGACGCCCTCAGCGCTGCGGACCTCTCCGACGTCGACCCGGCGCGGGACTCCGTCGAGCGCGACGTCGGCGGCGGCGATCGGGTCGAGTGGCACTCGCAGCGAACGGGCGAGGTCGTTGCCGGTGCCCGCCGGTATCAGGACCATCGGCACGTCATGGTCGACGAGGATGTCGAGGACGCAGGACAGCGTTCCGTCTCCCCCGACGACGACCAGGAGGGATGGCGCCGCTTCCAGCGCCTGCACTGCCAGCATCCGGGTCGCAGCGGCTGAGTCCCCGGCCACGACTCGGACGTCGTGACCCCTGCCGCGGAGCCTGTCCGCGACCGCCGCAGCCGCTCGCCGAGCCCGTCCTCTGCCCGCCGTCGGATTCGACAGCACCACGATGTGCGCTCCCACCGATGCCTCCGGTCCTCGCGAAGCGGTAGGGATCACCGCGCTCTGCACTCAGTATGCCCGTGCGCGGGCGGCTCTCCGGGCAGCATCCGGAGTCGAGTCGTTCGCTGAGCATCGTGCATCCGAGTGGGGGCTCCTGGAAGAACCCGCAGGGAACAGCGGATGAACACCCCGGCGGCGGCACCGTGCACGCACGCCACCCTGCTGAAGACAGTGCACAGTAGGGGCATGGACATGATCCTCTCGCTCCTCGGAGGCAAGGGAATGTCGGGGCTGCTGAAAGGCGGCACGGCGATCCTGACGATCCTGCTGGTCTTCCCCGCACTGCTGAAGATCTTCGTCGTCACGGTCGACGAAGGCTGGGCGGCGATCCGGACCAGGAACGGGAAGCCGATCATCCGGAACCGCCCGGCGCGACGCCCGCGCAGTCGGGGCGGCGCCGTCGGCGAGGTCGTCGTCCTCGATCCTGGCTCGCACGGAGCCTTCCCGCTGTTCTACTGGTACAAGCTCATCGATGTGCGCTGCCGGGCCACCGATCTGCCCGCGCGCGAGATGACCGGTGCGAGCGGGCATCAGCACCGGGTGCACGCCTCGTTCGAGTGGCGTCCGATACCGACGGGTCGCGACCTGCGGGTGTTCGAACTCGATGTCGTGAACGTCAAGGAACGCGCGTCGAACATCGTCGGCGCGGCGCTGCGAGATGTCGTACGGGGCCTCGATGGCGCGGACCTGCCGCACAACGACGAGATCAACACCCGGGTGATCGCCGCGAGCGCCGACGAGGTCCGCCGGGCCTGCGGCGTCGAGCTGGTCCGCGTGATGGTGACCGGCGACGCGCTCACCGACGGCTATCTGCTGTCGACCGCGATGCGCGACACCGATCGCTCGGCGGATGCTGTCGCCGCTCTGCACGCACTCAACTGACGCGCATCGCTCGCGTCCTCAGCGCTGTTCGTGCAGCGGGAGTTCGATCGCTCCGGTCTCGCCGGCATGGCGCGCGACCGGGATGCGGGTCCCCAGCACCTGGGAGACGACGTCCTGGGCGATCTTCGCCGGCGTAAGGCCGGCATCCGCCAGCACCTGATCGCGTGACGCGTGGTCGATGAACTCGTCAGGGAGCCCGAGCTCGTCGACCGCCGTGTCCACGCCCGCCTCGCGGAGCACCTGACGCACGCGCGTACCGATGCCTCCCACGCGGATGCCGTCCTCGAGGGTGATCACGAGTCGGTGGCGTCCCGCGAGCTCCACGACCGACGGCTGCACGGGTACTGCCCAGCGCGGATCGATCACGGTCGCGCCGATGCCCTGGGCGCGGAGCCGCTCTGCGACATCCATCGCGAGGGCGGCGAACGGTCCGATGGCAACGATCAGGACGTCCTCGGCCTCACCACGACCGAGCACGTCGACGCCGTCGTGCAGTCTCTCGATGGCCGGAAGTTCCGCGGCGACCTCGCCCTTCGGGAAGCGGATCACCGTGGGAGCGTCGCCCACGAGCACCGCCTCGTCGAGGGCTTCACGCAGACGCGCTCCGTCACGTGGAGCGGCGATTCGGATGTGCGGCACGATGTGCAGCATCGCGAGGTCCCACATGCCGTGGTGGCTGGGGCCGTCAGGCCCGGTCACTCCGGCGCGGTCGAGGACGAACGTGACGCCGGCGCGATGCAGAGCCACATCCATGAGCACCTGGTCGAAGGCACGCCCCATGAACGTCGCGTAGACCGCGACGATCGGATGCAAGCCCCCGTAGGCGAGTCCCGCGGCGGAGGCGACCGCGTGCTGCTCGGCGATGCCGACGTCATAGACGCGATCGGGGAATCGCTCGGCGAACGGGGCGAGACCCGTCGGTCGCAGCATTGCGGCCGTGATCGCGATCACGTCGTCCCGTCGCTCGCCGACCTCGACCAGCGCATCCGAGAAGACATCGGTCCATCCGAGACCGCCGGACCCCAGGGTCTCCCCTGTCACCGGGTCGATCTTCCCGACAGCGTGGAACTGGTCGGCTTCGTCATCGCGGGCTGGCTGGTAGCCGCGCCCCTTCTCGGTGATCGCGTGGACGATGACCGGAGCGCCGTAGGACTTGGCGAGTTCGAGCGTCTCGATGAGTGCCGGGATGTCGTGGCCGTCGACCGGGCCCAGATACTTGATGTCGAGGTTCGAGTACAGCGCCTCGTTGTTCGTGAAGCGCGAGAGGAACCCGTGCGTGCCGCCACGGACGCCACGGAACACCGCCCGGCCGACAGGGCCGAACGCGCGGAAGAAACGGTCGGACTTGCGGTGCAGATCCTTGTAGGCGGCAGCGGTGCGCACACGATTCAGATAGCGCGACATGCCGCCGATGGTGGGCGCGTACGAGCGCCCGTTGTCGTTCACGACGATGACGAGGTTGCGGTCGTTGTCGTCGGAGATGTTGTTGAGCGCCTCCCAGGTCATCCCACCGGTCAGAGCGCCGTCGCCGACGACGGCGACGACGTGCCGGTCGGCGCGACCCGTCGCGGTCAGCGCGCGCGAGACGCCGTCGGCCCAGCTGAGGGAGCTCGAGGCGTGCGAGGACTCCACCACGTCATGCGGGCTCTCGCCGCGCTGCGGGTAGCCGGCAAGGCCGCCACGCACCCGGAGCTGCGAGAAGTCCTGACGGCCGGTGAGCACCTTGTGCACGTATGACTGGTGCCCGGTGTCGAAGATGAAAGGGTCGTCGGGAGACGAGAACACTCGATGCAGAGCGATCGTCAGTTCGACGACGCCGAGGTTGGGGCCGAGATGGCCACCTGTGCGGGCGACGTTCTCGACGAGGAACTCGCGGATCTCCGCTGCCAGCTCTTCGAGCTGCGCGACCGAGAGTCCATCGAGATCACGGGGTCCTGAGATGCTCGGAAGAATCGGCATCTGCACCTCCTCAAGGCACCGTAGCGACGGCCGTTTCCGGTTCGGCCGACGGTCGATCCTATCGCGGGCAACCAGGGAAAGCCCGGTGACCCACGGGGCTTGACAGACGACGAAGGGCCCGGATCGAGCGATCCAGGCCCTTCGTGCGTCGCCGATCAGACGAGCGAGCGCAGCACGTACTGCAGGATTCCGCCGTTGCGGTAGTAGTCCGCCTCACCGGGGGTGTCGATGCGCACGACGGCGTCGAACTCGACGGTCTGCTTGCCCTCGGGCGAGTGCTCGCTCGGGGTGGCCGTGACGCGGACGGTCTTCGGCGTGACGCCGTTGTTGAGCTCTTCGAGACCCGTGATCGAGACGATCTCGGTGCCGTCCAGGCCCAGGGACTCCCAGCTCTCACCCGCGGGGAACTGCAGCGGGACGACGCCCATGCCGATGAGGTTCGAGCGATGGATGCGCTCGAAGCTCTCGGTGATGACCGCCTTGACGCCCAGCAGGCTGGTGCCCTTGGCCGCCCAGTCGCGCGATGAACCGGAGCCGTACTCCTTGCCACCGAAGATGACCAGCGGCGTGCCCTCGGCCTGGTAGTTCTGGCTCGCGTCGTAGATGTACGACTGCGGACCCTCCGGCTGGGTGAAGTCGCGAGTGAAACCGCCCTCGACGACCTGGCCGTCGTTGACGGCCGCGACCAGCAGGTTCTTCAGGCGGATGTTCGCGAACGTGCCGCGGATCATGACCTCGTGGTTGCCTCGGCGCGATCCGAACGAGTTGAAGTCCTTGCGGTCGACGCCGTGCTCGGTGAGGTACTGCGCGGCGGGCGTCCCCGGCTTGATGTTTCCCGCCGGCGAGATGTGGTCGGTCGTGACCGAGTCGCCGAGGGTGGCCATCACGCGGGCGCCATGGATGTCGGCGACCGGGGTGAGTTCCATCGTCATACCGTCGAAGTACGGCGCCTTGCGCACGTAGGTCGAGTTCTCATCCCACTGGAACGTGTCGTCCTCGGGCGTGGGGAGGTTGCGCCAGCGCTCGTCCCCGTCGAAGACGGTCGCGTACTGCTTGATGAACTGGTCACGCGAGATCGAGGAGTCGACGATCTCCTGCACCTCGTCGGGCGAGGGCCAGATGTCCTTCAGGAAGACGTCGTTGCCCTCGGGGTCCTGGCCCAGCGCGTCGTTCTCGAAGTCGAAGTGCATCGACCCTGCCAGGGCGTAAGCGATCACGAGCGGCGGGCTCGCGAGGTAGTTCATCTTCACGTCGGGGCTGATGCGACCCTCGAAGTTGCGGTTGCCCGAGAGGACGGCTGTGACGGCGAGGTCGTGCTCGTTGATCGCGGTGGAGACCTCTTCGATCAGCGGACCGGAGTTTCCGATGCAGATCGTGCAGCCGTAGCCGACGGTGTAGAAGCCGAGACCCTCGAGGTCCTTGTCGAGACCGGACTTCTCGTAGTAGTCGGTGACGACCTTCGACCCGGGGCCGAGGGTGGTCTTGACCCAGGGCTTCTGCTTGAGACCCTTCTGCAGGGCCTTGCGGGCGACGAGACCGGCCGCGATCATGACCGAGGGGTTCGACGTGTTGGTGCACGAGGTGATGGCCGCGAGGGTCACCGCTCCGTTGTCGAGGATGTACTTCTCGCCGGCCGGAGTGGTCACCGGGACCGGGTTCGAGGCGTTCGCGGGTGCGCCGCTGGAGATGTGCACCGGACGCGTGGTCGGCTCCTCCTCACCGGGGACCTGACCGGGGTCGGATGCCGGGAAGGAGTGCTTCGACTCGAGATCGACGATGTCGTCGCTCGTCGAGGCGGTCGCGTAGTTGAGGATGTCCTGCTCGAACTGCGTCTTCGCCTCCGACAGCAGGATGCGGTCCTGGGGGCGCTTCGGGCCGGCGATCGACGGCACGACGGTGCCGAGGTCGAGCTCGAGGTACTCGCTGAAGTTGGGCTCGTTGGACGCGTCGTGCCAGAGCTTCTGCTCCTTGGCGTAGGCCTCGACCAGCGCCACGGTCTCCTCCGGGCGACCGGTGAGTCGCAGGTAGTCGAGTGTGACGTCGTCGATCGGGAACATCGCCGCGGTGGAGCCGAACTCCGGCGACATGTTGCCGATGGTGGCGCGGTTCGCGAGCGGCACGGAGGCCACGCCCGCGCCGTAGAACTCGACGAACTTGCCGACGACGCCGTGCTTGCGCAGCATGTCGGTGATCGTGAGGACGACGTCGGTGGCCGTGACACCGGCGGGGATCTCGCCGGTCAGCTTGAAGCCGACGACGCGCGGGATGAGCATCGAGACGGGCTGACCGAGCATGGCGGCCTCGGCCTCGATGCCACCGACGCCCCAGCCCAGCACGCCGAGGCCGTTGACCATCGTCGTGTGCGAGTCGGTGCCGACACAGGTGTCGGGGTAGGCGCGCAGGACGCCGTCGACGGTGCGGTCGTAGATGACCTTGGCCAGGTGCTCGATGTTCACCTGGTGGACGATGCCGGTCCCGGGCGGGACGACCTTGAAGTCCTGGAAGGCGGTCTGCCCCCAGCGCAGGAACTGGTAGCGCTCGCCGTTGCGCTCGTACTCGATCTCGACGTTGCGCTCGAGGGCGTTCTCGGAGCCGAACAGGTCGGCGATGACGGAGTGGTCGATCACCATCTCCGCGGGCGAGAGCGGGTTGATCTTGTTGGCATCGCCGCCGAGAGCGGTGACGGCCTCGCGCATGGTGGCGAGGTCGACGATGCAGGGAACGCCGGTGAAGTCCTGCATGACCACGCGCGCCGGCGTGAACTGGATCTCGGTGTTCGGCTCGGCCGAGGCGTCCCACGAGCCGAGAGCCTCGATCTGCGCCTTCGTCACATTCGCACCGTCCTCGGTGCGCAGCAGGTTCTCGAGGAGCACCTTGAGGCTGAAGGGGAGCTTGTCGAAACCGGGCACCGTGTCGATGCGGAAGATCTCGTAGTCGGTGCTGCCGACCGTCAGGGTGCTCTGGGCACCGAAGCTGTTCACCGTGGACACGAATCCGTCTCCTTCTATTCGGATGGGAGCGACAGGCGCCTCCATCTTGCTCGCCAGCGAGCCCTTGCGGCTAGCAAGGCGGACCTAACCAGTCTGCTCCGCACAGCCCTCGGGCGAAAGCCTGCAATTTATCTTGATGTCAAGATAAATCTATCACGCTTTATCGGGCTCTCCGGCATCCGGCTCGCGCGGATACAGAGCCCGCACGACCAGCCAGGTGACGGCGATCAACGGGGCGAACAGGGGAAGCCCCATGATCAGCTTGAGAGTGCCGAGGGCCGTGACCTCCTCGGCCAGATACAGCGGAAGCTGCACGGCGAGGCGAGCGAAGAAGAGCGCGGACCAGGCGATGCCCAGCCAGAAGAATGCCCTGCGCTTGCGACGGTCCTGACGCCATGCCGTCGCCTCGCCCGTGAGGAAGCCGGCGGCGATGCCGATCAGGGACCAGCCGATCAGGGTGGTCACCAGGAGCACGGTGCCGTAGGCCGCGTTCGTGATGAGGCCGGGGACGAAGTTGTCCTGGCCACGTCCGGTGAACAGAGCGAGCGCCGCAGCGGCTCCCGCCGCGACAAGACCGCCGATGGCCGCAGACGGCGGCGACTTCTGCAGAAGGCGGACGACCGTGAACACCGCGGCGAGACCGACGGAGACACCGAGCGCGAGGATCAGCGGCTCCGGCTTGATGGTGAACAGAACGACGAAGGCGAGGCTCGGGATGATCGATTCCAGGATGCCGCGCCAGCCGCCGATGGCGGACCAGACGACCTGTTGCGTGCTGGACCCATCGTTCGGATCGATGCCGGCACGACGTGCCGCTCCCCCGAGTGCCGCACCCAGGATCTGGGATGCACTCGGCTCGGGTGCCGGCGGCGTGAGTGCGGGATCCGACGAGGTCGAGTCCGGCTCCGACGGCGCGGGAAAGGTGCTCACGCGGAGCCCGGCGTGGCCGGCATCTTCAGCGGGATGAGATCGCGCGGGGGCATGGGCGCCCCGCCGCGGACGACGACGATGGACCGAAACAGGTCCTCGACCTTCTCCGCCGCTTCAAGGTCGGATGCCGCTGCACCACCGATCACGCCGCGCAGGAACCAGCGCGGGCCGTCGACGCCGACGAAGCGGGCCAGGCGCAGGCCGGATCCCTCGTTCGCGGGAGCCGGCACCTCGGCGAGCAGTTCCTTGCCGAGCGGGCCGTCGCGCTCTTCGACACGCCCCCCCTGCGTCCGCACCTGGTCGCGCAGCTGCACGCGGGTCTCATCCCACAGCCCGCCCGAGCGCGGCGCCGCGAAGGGCTGCACCTGCAGGGAGGAATCGGCGTAGTCGAGCCCGACCGCGACGATGCGCTTGCTCTGCTCCTCGACCTCGAGGCGCAGATTGAGGCCCTCGCGCGGAAGGATCTTGATGCCGCCGAGATCGATGTACGGACGGACGGGATTCGCCTCGGAGTCGTCGAGAGGGCCCTCGGTCGCCCGATCGATGGGCGCCGACTTCGAAGGAGTGGCGTTGTTGTCAGTCATTGGCCTGCCCTGCTGGGGTGTGTTCGTTACCTGCCTGGTAACCGGTGGAACCGAATCCTCCCTCACCGCGGGCGCTGTCTGGCAGCTCCTCGACGGGGATGAACTCGGCACGGGTCACCGGCATGATGATCAGCTGCGCGATGCGATCGCCGATGGCCACATCGTACGCGCTGCGGATGTCGGTGTTGATCAGGCTCACCTTGATCTCCCCGCGGTACCCGGCATCGACCGTTCCGGGGGAGTTCACGATCGAGATCCCGTGCTTGGCGGCGAGACCGCTGCGGGGGACGACGAACGCCACGTAGCCGTCGGGTAGGGCGATGCGGACACCGGTCGCGACGAGCGCGCGCTCCCCCGGCTCGAGGTGCACGGCTTCCGCGGCGACGAGGTCCGCTCCGGCGTCTCCGGGGTGCGAGTACGTTGGCACCACCGTCGCGCCGTCGAGCACAGGGGCGATAATGGGGACGTCAACCGATTCAGTCACCCCCTGAGGCTAATGCAGAACCGCACCCCGCAGACACGTCCCGCCTACCGAGAGCGGCTGTCGCCGAGCCTGTGGCTGCTCGTGACCGCGGCCGTCGCCGGCCCCGTCGCATCGATCATCTTCCTCCCCGTATGGCCGACATTCGCACTGGTCTTCGGCGTCGTGGCGATCCCACTGTTCGTCGCGGCGTTCATCCTGCTCGCACCGTCGATCAGCGTCGACGGCTCGGTCCTGCGATCGGGACGGGCGCACATCGATGCCCGCTTCCTCGGCGATCCGGTGGCACTGACCGGCGAAGAGGCGCGGGCTGCGCGAGGGCCGAAGCTCCCGGCGCGAGGTTGGCACCTCATCCGCGGCGGCATCGACGGCGTGGTCGTCGTGCCGAACATCGATCCGGACGATCCCGTCGACACCTGGACGATCTCCTCCCGGACCCCCGACCGCCTCGCGGCGGCGATCCGTGCGGCGCGACCCGCGGCATCCGGGAACTGATCCCGCAGCATCCTGCGACGGTGCGCTCCGCGTACCGACGTTCGCCGTCGGACGACCCGCGAATCAGCCTGGATACGACGACGCGCCCTGGGCCGGAGGGCCCAAGACGCGTGACGATCGTTCGACGCTGCGATCAGGCAGCGCACTCCTTGCAGATCGGGCCGGACGCGCCCTCGTGGTCGAGCTGCGAGCGGTGCTTCACGAGGAAGCAGCTCATGCAGGTGAACTCGTCCTCCTGCGCGGGCAGGACGACGACATCGAGCTCGAGGTCGGAGAGGTCGGCACCGGGGAGATCGAAGCTGGACGGGTTGTCCGCGTCCTCGTCTCCCGTCGAACCGGAGTTCTTGTCCGGCACACGCTCCTTGAGGGCTTCGATCGACTCGGAGTCGTCTTCACTCTTGCGGGGAGCGTCGTAATCGGTTGCCATGTGGTAAATCTCCACTTTCATGGTGCGAGTGGTTGGGGGATGCCGTCGGGTAATCGGCGGCCATAGTTTGCATGACCCGCGAGCATTTCGCAAATGCCCGCGCCCACGACCGATCAAACTCACGGCACGCCCACGCTATTCCCGCCCACGACGGCCCCTGCGTGACACCATGAACGGACACCCATCAGAGGGGCATTCGCATGGAAAACGTCACTATCGTCGGCACAGAAGCAGGAGTTCTCGTACTCGCGACCGAGTCGGGCACGCGGTTCGCGCTCCCCATCGATGACGTGCTGCACCGCGAGATCCGTCGCGCGACCCGACAGAACGAGCCGACCGCCCAGAAGCTCGCGGCGAGTCCCCGTGACATCCAGGCGCAGATCCGCGCCGGTCTGACCGCACCCGAAGTCGCCGAACTCCTCGGCATCGGCGTCGACGACGTCGAACGCTTCGAGGGTCCTGTGCTCGCCGAGCGCGAGCATGTCATCGACCAGGCGCTGGCCGTGCCGGTGTTGATCGGCAGCGAGGTCGAGCCCGATGCCCAGCCGACGTTCGGCACCGCCATCCGGGCGAAGCTCGCCGAGCTTCCGGCATCCGCCGAGCGCTGGGCGAGCTGGAAGGAGGAATCGGGCTGGATCGTCAAGCTCGAGTTCACCGCGAACGACGTCGACCACGACGCCCGGTGGAGCTTCGACCCGCGCCGCAGCGCCCTCGCTCCACTGAATGCCGACGCGATCCAGCTGTCGCGTCAGGGCTCTCTGCCCGAGGGGCTCATCCCTCGCCTTCGCGCAGTCGACAGCGAGCGCCCCGCATCGCCCTACAAGGACGAGAGCAGGTTCGACTCCGGCGCCTTCGGCCCCCGCCTGGTCCCGACCGCTCCGGAGTCCGTCGAGGAGCCCGCACTTCCCGAGCGCTCGAATTCCGCCGCGCAGGATGCCGCCATCAAGCGAGCTCCCGAATCCGCGACCACGAGCCCCGAGACCGCCGACCTGCTGGAAGCGCTGCGCCGTCGACGCGGCCAGCGTGAGAGCGCACCCGTTCTCGACGTGGAGCCCGCATACTCCCCCGCACCTGTCGAGGCGGAGCCGAACCCGATCGCGATCTTCGACGGCCTCGACACGGCGGATGAGGAGCCCGAGGACGAGACGCCGTCGGCTCCCGAACCGCAGGACACCGGGCGCAATCGTCGCCGACGCAACGCGATGCCGTCGTGGGACGAGATCGTCTTCGGAGCCCGCACCGACGAGTGACCGCCGCCGTCACGCGGTGAGCGAATCCCCGCCACCGCCGACGGTGAACAAGAGTCTCAACGGACGAAAGCACCGAGGCGCAGCCACGGGACCTGACGTTCCTCGGGTGTGAGTCCGCCGTGTTGCCCGACCATGCCCCGACTGCGCTGATCCGTGGCGGTGCCGTCGTACATCGCGCGGTTGCCGCGGGGGACGACGATCAGGTCTCCGATGCGCTCCGCGGCGGTCACGCTGACGCGGGGCCCGAACAGCCCGGCTCCGATCGCCTCCGCACGGCCGGCGACGTCCGCGAGCCCCTCGAGGTCCTGCCGCCATCGACCGATCACGCTGTCCGCATCGGCATCCGGCTCGAGATAGACATGCAGCATGCGTGGCTCGCCGCCGATGTGTCGCACGTCCTTCACATGTCCCTCGTCGAGCACGATCTGGCGTGCGGCCGGCACATCGACCATGCCGTGGTCCGCGGTGACGAGCACGCCGACCCCTGGTGGCACTCGCTGCGACAGAGCTGCATCGATGTCCTCCAGCGCGGCGACCCAGGCATGCGAATCGACGCCGTGCTTGTGCCCTGCTTTATCGACCTCTGGCAGGTAGCAGTAGACGATCGATCCCGGATGCCGTTCGGCGAGGTCGTACGCCGCGGCAATGCGCTCCGACGGCGTCGGCGCGGAGGCGAACTCCGCTCCGCGCAGGGTAGCCCTGCTGAAGCCGCTGCCCGCATAGGCGGCGACTCCGACGGCGAAAGCCGGGCGCCCTTCGGCGTCCGCGCTCTCGAAGATCGTCGGCGCTGCCTGCCAGCTCATCGGATCGATGCCGTCGCCCTCCCAGCCGGAGAGCTGATTGACGAGCACATCCCGTGCACGATCGAGCACGCGATAGCCGACCAGACCGTGCTCGCCCGGCCACACACCGGTCAGCAGGCTGGTGAGCGCCGCCGCAGTGGTCGAGGGGAACACCGAATGAGCGACGTCCTTCTTGCCCATTCCCGCCGTCAGAGCGCGGGCGTGACCGGCGTGGGCACGAAGGGCGATCGCGCCCAGCCCATCGATGAGCACGAGGACCACCGAATCCGCGCGCGGCAGGCTCGGCGACTCACCGCGCAGGCTCGCGAACAGGTCGGCCGCCACCCCGACGATGCTCCGGGATGTCGGGGACTCGGACGGTAGCATGAGAGGCATCCGAGCCAGTCTGACACAGGCTCCCCCGACGCCCTCAGCCCGCATCACCCAGGATGGCCATGCCGAAGACCCCGCCGCCCGAGCTCGCTCCGGAACGAATCCAGGACATCGATCTCGAAAGCGAGATGCAGGGCTCCTTCCTCGAGTACGCGTACTCGGTGATCTACTCGCGGGCGCTTCCCGATGCTCGTGACGGCCTGAAGCCCGTGCAGCGTCGCATCCTGTACCAGATGGCGGAGATGGGTCTGCGCCCCGACCGCGGTCACGTGAAGAGTGCTCGTGTCGTCGGCGAGGTGATGGGAAAGCTGCACCCTCACGGCGACACCGCGATCTACGACGCCCTCGTCCGTCTCGCCCAGGAATGGGCGCTGCGTGTTCCCCTGGTCGACGGACACGGCAACTTCGGATCCCTCGACGACGGCCCCGCGGCCGCGCGGTACACCGAGGCACGGCTCGCTTCGCCGGCGATGTCGCTCACGGAGAACCTCGACGAGGACGTCGTCGACTTCATCCCGAACTACGACGGCCAGTTCCAGCAGCCGGCCGTCCTGCCCGCGGCGTTCCCGAACCTGCTCGTCAACGGAGCCAGCGGCATCGCCGTCGGCATGGCGACGAACATGGCGCCGCACAACCTCATCGAGGTCGTCGCGGCCGCGATGCACCTCCTCGAACATCCGGATGCGACCACGGAAGAGCTCATGGAGTTCGTCCCCGGACCCGACTTCCCCTCCGGCGGAGTGCTGATGGGCCTCGATGGTGTCAAGGACGCCTATGCGAACGGGCGTGGAGCGCTGAAGGTGCGCGGCAAGGTCTCGGTCGAGTCGATCGGACCGCGCCGCACCGGGATCATCGTCTCGGAGCTGCCGTACATGGTCGGCCCCGAACGTCTGATCGAGAAGATCCGCGACGCGGTGCAGTCCAAGAAGCTCCAGGGAATCAGCGACGTCACCGACCTCACCGATCGCAACCACGGCCTGCGCGTGTCGATCGGCATCAAGACCGGGTTCGACCCGAACGCGGTCCTCGAGCAGCTGTACCGGCTCACCCCGCTGGAGGACTCCTTCAGCATCAACAACGTCGCCCTCGTCGACGGTCAGCCGCGCACGCTCGGTCTCAAGGACATGCTCAGCGTCTACGTCGCGCACCGCCTCGAGGTGATCACGCGTCGCAGTCGCTACCGGCTGGCTCGACGTGAGGAGCGTCTGCACCTCGTCGAGGGTCTGCTCATCGCGATCCTCGACATCGACGAGGTCATCCAGGTCATCCGGTCGTCCGACGATTCCGAGCAGGCCCGCAGCCGTCTGCGCTCGGTCTTCGATCTGAGCGAACTGCAGGCCGAGTACATCCTCGAGCTGCGTCTGCGCCGCCTCACCAAGTTCTCCCGCATCGAGCTGGAGGCCGAGCGCGACGCCCTGCGCGCCGAGATCGCCGCGCTCCAGGAGCTGCTCGCGAGCCCCGCGCTGCTGCGCGCTGCGGTCGCGAAAGAGCTCGACGCGGTGGCCGACGCCTACGGGACGCCTCGCCGCACGCTGCTGATGAACGCCGCCCCGCCGAAGCCGCGTGCGTCGAAGGGCGCGGTGGATCTGCAGATCGCGGATGCTCCGACCGTGCTCGTGCTCTCCACCACCGGTCGCGCGGTGCGCGTCGACCTCGCGGAGGGGCAGGAGCTCGCCGCGGCGGCCAGGCGCAGCAAGCACGACGCGATCCTCACGACCATCTCCACCACGGTCCGCGCGGAGATCGGCGCGATCACCAGCGCCGGACGGGTGGTGCGATTCTCCCCTGTCGATCTGCCGTCCGTCCCCTCGTCATCCGTGCAGCTCGGCGCGGGCACGCCCGTGCGCGACTACCTCGGCATCACGACCAAGGGCGAACGGATCCTCGGATTCCTCGACTTCGCCAGTGAGACGCCGATCGCTCTCGGCACCGCCCAGGGCACAGTCAAGCGCATCGTGCCGACGGCCCTCCCCGTGCGCCCCGAGGTCGAGATCATCGGGATGAAACCCGGCGACACCGTCGTCGGTGCCGCAGAGGCTTCCGACGACACGGAGCTCGTGTTCGTGACGACGGACGCGCAACTGCTGCGCTTCGCGGCGTCGACCGTGCGCCCGCAGGGTGCGCCGGCCGGCGGCATGGCGGGCATCAAGCTCAGTGCCGGCGCCACGGTGCTGCATTTCGGGGCGGTGGCCCCGGAAGCGGATGCTGTGGTCGCCACGGTGTCGGGCGGCGACAGTGCCCTGCCCGGGACCGAGCCCGGTCGTGCCAAGGTGTCGTCCTTCGCGGAGTACCCCGCGAAGGGGCGAGCGACGGGCGGAGTGCGGGCGCATGCGTTCCTGAAGGGCGAGGATCGGCTCACGGTCGCCTGGGTCGGTCCCGAGCCCGCGCTCGCGGTCGACCCGACCGGGGCTGTACGGAAGCTGCCGGAGTCCGGCGCACGGCGCGATGCCTCAGGGCAGCCGATCGACGGCGTCATCGGTTCGATCGGACGCACGCTCGCCTGAGAGGCCTCCGGGTCGGAGCCGGGACGCGAGGAGGTTCGCGGTGGGTGCCGACCTCGTCGACGGGCGGCGCTCGGCATCCCTCAGCGCGTCGGCACGCGGAAGCGCGGCTCCTCCAGGATCCGTCGCAGAACCGCCGACACCGCCGCCGGAGCATCCCAGGTCACGACGTGACCGGCATCCGGAACGATGTGCTCGACGATACCCTCTGCGGCCGCCCACCGCGGCATCGCCGTGGCGATGTTGCCTGTTCGGTCCTCGCCACCGCGGATCAGCGCCAGGGGAACGGGAGTGCGGTATCCCAGCTCCGGCGAGATCAGAGACACCGTCGCCCGCCAGACGTCGAGGAAGACGGCCTTGGGCATGCGTGCGAAGGTCTGCCGTGTGCGCTCGATCGCGCCCGGCGATACCGCCGACGCACGTGCCATCATGCCCGGCAGCCACGCGGCAGGGACGGCGGAGAGCATCGGCGCGGCGAGTCGCAGAGCACGTCGCTCGAGGGCGGTGAGCGGTCCCGCGTTCCAGCTCGCGTCGATCACGACCAGAGCGCTCGCGACCCGGGGACTCTCGCGCACGAGCGCCTGAGCGAGGTTTCCTCCCAGGGAATGCCCCACGAGCACAGGGGGCGTCGCGCCGACCTCCTCCACCACGGCTCGCATGTCGTCGAGTGCATCGCGGGCGCTGAACGGTCGTCCGGAGAGCGACGACGCGCCGTGCCCGCGGAGGTCCCAGAGGATGACCCAGTGACCCGCGTCGAGGAGTGCCGCAGCCTGCTCGTCGTACATGAGGTGGTCCATGCCCGCTCCATGCGTGAGCAGCACCGGACGCCCGTCACCGCCGGAATCCGCGAACGCGATGACGGCCCCTGGACGAACGAGTCTCCGATCCAGATGCATCGCGCCCGGCCGCCGTCGGTCGTTCAGGCGTCGATCGACTCGCGCGACAGACGACCGGAGGAGTCGATGATGAACTCGCGCCGCGGTGCGACCTCATTGCCCATCAGCAGTTCGAAGACACGGCCGGCCGCCTCGGCATCCTCCATCCGCACGCGGCGGAGCAGACGCCCACCGCGGTCCATGGTGGTGTTCGCGAGCTGCTCGGCGTCCATCTCTCCGAGTCCCTTGTAGCGCTGGATCGGCTCGTGCCAGCGCTTGCCCGCCTTGCGGAGCTTGGCGAGCAGACCGTGCATCTCCTGCTCGCTATAGGTGTAGATCGTCTCGTTCGGCTTCGATCCCGGGTTCATCACGATCACACGGTGCAGCGGAGGCACGGCGGCGAAGACGCGTCCCTCCTCGATCAGGGGGCGCATGTAGCGGAAGAACAGGGTGAGCAGCAGCGTCCGGATGTGCGCGCCATCCACGTCGGCGTCGCTCATGAGGATCACCTTGCCGTAGCGCGCGGCGCTGATGTCGAAGCTCCGCCCGGAGCCGGCACCGATCACCTGGATGATCGAGGCGCATTCGGCGTTCGAGAGCATATCCCCGACCGAGGCCTTCTGCACGTTGAGGATCTTTCCCCGGATCGGCAGCAGCGCCTGGAACTCGCTGTTGCGTGCGTTCTTCGCGGTGCCCAGCGCCGAGTCGCCCTCGACGATGAACAGCTCGCTGCGCTCCACGTCGTTCGTACGGCAATCGACCAGCTTGGTGGGAAGCGTCGAGGACTCCAGCGCGTTCTTGCGGCGCTGGGTCTCCTTGTGCGCGCGAGCGGAGACGCGGGCCTTCATCTCGGCGACGATCTTGTCGAGCAGCTGGGTCGCCTGGCTCTTGTCGTCGCGCTTGGTGGAGCTGAAACGCTCACCGAGGTCCTTGCGCAGCACCTGGGCGACGATCTGCCGTACCGCGGGAGTCCCGAGGACCTCCTTGGTCTGCCCTTCGAACTGCGGCTCGGGGACGTTCACCGTCAGCACGGCGGTGAGTCCTGCGAGCACATCGTCCTTCTCGAGCTTGTCGTTGCCCACTTTGAGACGACGCGCGTTCTGCTCCACCTGCGCGCGCAGGACCTTCAGCAGCTCCTGCTCGAAGCCCTGTTGGTGCGTACCGCCCTTGGGGGTCGCGATGATGTTGACGAACGAGCGGGTCGTCGTGTCGTAGCCGGTCCCCCACCGCAGGGCGATGTCGACGGCGCACACGCGCTCGACCTCGGTCGCGACCATATGACCGTCGGCCTGCAGCACCGGAACGGTCTCCTTGAAGGTGCCCTCGCCCTGGATCCTCCACGTGTCGGTCACCGGAGCGTCGGTGGCGAGATAGTCCACGAACTCCGAGATGCCGCCCTCGTAGTGGTAGGAGGTCTCGATGGGCGCGGCGGCGTCCTCGCCGCCGGTGGCGCGCTCATCGCGCACGACGATCTCGAGACCCGGCACGAGGAACGCCGTCTGACGCGCCCGGTTCTCGAGATCGGCGAGCTGGAACGCGGCGTCCTTCGTGAAGATCTGGGCGTCGGCCCAGTAGCGGATGCGGGTCCCGGTGACGCCGCGGGGCGCCTTGCCGATCACGCGGAGATCGCTCTTGTCGCGGAACGGCGTGAACGGGGCGTCGGGGCGCTTCTCGCCGGCATCGTCGAAGATCCCGGGCTCGCCGCGATGGAACGACATGGCGTAGGTCTTGCCGCCACGATCGACTTCGACGTCGAGACGCTCCGACAGAGCGTTGACGACCGAAGCGCCGACACCGTGCAGGCCGCCGGATGCCGCGTACGAACCGCCGCCGAACTTGCCGCCGGCGTGCAGCTTGGTGAACACGACCTCGACGCCGGTGAGCCCGGTGCGCGGCTCGACGTCGACGGGGATGCCGCGGCCGCGGTCATGCACTTCGACGCTGCCGTCTGCATGCAGGCGGATGTCGATCTTGGAGCCGTTGCCTGCGACGGCCTCATCGACGGCGTTGTCGATGATCTCCCAGAGGCAGTGCATGAGGCCCGGCGAGCCGTTGGATCCGATGTACATGCCGGGGCGCTTGCGGACGGCTTCGAGCCCTTCGAGCACCTGGAGATGATGGGCGGAATACTCGGCGGTCACAATCTCCGATTCTATTCCGCGGATCCGCTCCGGTTCCGTAGACACTCCCCGGTATGCCCGAGCCCGCCGTGCGGGCGTACGCGCTGAGCGAAACACACCGCAAACCGGGCATTCACCAGGCCCGGTCGTGGTTGTATTGAGCACACCTGACAGAGGACCCGGAACTCAAGGAGGCACCGAGATGAATGCAACGACCGAACGTGAGACCTCCACCGTCGAGTTCCGACTCACGGCGATGGACCGCTGCGACTCCTGCGGAGCACAGGCCTACATCGCCGCGGAGGTCAACGGCTCCGAGCTCCTCTTCTGCGCACACCACGGGCGCAAGTACGAAGAGAAGCTCCGCAGCGTCGCCACCAGCTGGCACGACGAGACCTCCCGCCTCATCGAGGCCTGACGAGATCGTCGCCTGACGCATCCAGCCCCGAGTCGCCGTTCCGGCCGGCTCGGGGCTTCTTCGTACCGGGCTCTTCGTACCGGACTCTTCGTACCGGTCAGTCGACGATGACGCGGCGGACGCGACCGGTGAGCCGCGTGAGGATCTCCTCGCCCACGGTGCCGATGCGCTCGGCGAGCCCCGTGGCCGTGGTCTCGCCATGGGCTCCCCCGCCGAACAGACGTACGGTGTCGCCGACGCGCGCCCCGTCGAGGTCGGCGACGAGCGAGGTCGTCTCGCCGATGCGGTCGAGGACTCGCGCCCCCGCAGAGGTCCCGATGAGCGCGCCTGACAGGGACGACGGAAGGCCGTCGAATGCACCGATGCCGATCACCGCATCACGTCCGTCGATCTCGATCACCGACGCCGTCAGTTCGGCGACCGGCCGGATGCCGTCGAGATCGGGACCGTCCGCGGAGCGGATGCCGTAGCAGAACGCCCCGATGCGGGAGAGGGAACCGCGCAGTTCCGGACGCCACCAGGACGCAGCGGACGCCGTGAGATGCAGCGCGGACGGTGTCGGGCCCGTGGCCGAGGCGACCTCGACCGCGTCGTCGAAGACGCGGCGCGCATCATCGTCCTCGGCATCGCTCGCCTCTGCCAGATGACTCCAGACGCCGACGAACTCGAGGGATCCCTCGCGCTCCGCCGCACGCGCGAGGGCCACGGTCTGCGCCCAGTCCTCGGGAAGGATGCCGTTGCGATGCAGTCCGGTGTCGATCTTGAGATGGACCCGCGCGCGCATGCCCAGCGAATCGGCTCGCGAGATCACCCGGCGCAGGTATTCGTCGGTTCCGACTCCGAGATCGATCTGTTGCAGCAGCGCCTCGTCGACCTCGTCATCCTCAGACGTCGCCCACGCGAAGATCCGCGCGGGCTTCTCGAGGACACGGCGGATCTCGACGCCGCCGCGGATGTCGTAACTCCCGTACCAACCGATGCCGGAGTTCTCCGCGGTCTCGACCGCCCAGGTGAGGCCGTGCCCGTAGGCATCGTCCTTCATCACGAGCATCAGTTCCGAGGGCGCGATGCGTCCCCGAACCGCGTCGATGTTCGCGCGGAAGCGTCTGCTGTCGATCCTGAGCTCCGGACGGGTCATGGCTCCCATTCCCTCACCGCGTGCGTGGCGGCGACAGCGACGAGCTCGGCGACGGTCAGCCCTGTGATCGACGCCCACTGCGCGAGAGCGCCCGACACCGGGCCGCGTCCGCCGAAGTACGTCGCTTCGGCACCGATCTCCGCGTCGCCGCCGTCGAGGTCGACGACGCACACGTCCATCGCCACACGTCCGATGATCGGATGCAGTGATCCGTCGATCTCGACCGACGCGCGATTGCTGAGACTGCGCACGATGCCCTGGGCGTATCCCCCGGTGACCAGTGCCACCCGGGTGGCCGTCTGTGCTCGGAAGGTGTATCCGTAGGAGACCGCATCGCCCGGCTTCAGCCGCTTGGTCGACATCACGCGTCCGACCAGGCGGAGAACCGGATCGGTCGTGAGAGCACCGGAGGCGTCGGGAAGCCCGTACAACAGCCGGGCGTCGATGTCGGCCGTCGCCTCGACGACCGCGTCGAGGCCCTCGAGTCGAAGTGCTTCGACCTGCGCCGGGGTGTCGACGAGAACGGCATCCGCCCCCGCGATCTGCACGGCGTGAGCCACGGAGAGCACGCCGTGGCCCCAGGCGTCGCGTCGGAGATCGGCGATGCTGCCGCCCGCGGCCACCGCCGCAGCGGCCGCGCTCGTCAACGCGGACCGGGAGATCACGCCTCGGGGAACCGCGCTGCTGGTCACCATCAGAGGCCTATCGTGCGGAAGTCCTTGCTGTGGACCAGGTGTTCGATCGCGGCGCGCGCACCGTCGGCGTACTCGTTCAGGGAGGCGTGCTCGGCGCCGGTCGCCCAGGCGAAGCCCCGCCGATCTGCGACGGCGCGGAGGATGGCGTCGGTCCACCATGGATTGAGCGGCAGGGCGGGACCCTGCACGTTCGAGGCATACGCCTGATCGCGGCGGACGATCTCTCCTGCGCTCTCACCGAGGCGGAAGCTGCCCTTGCCGTCGACGACGGTCCCGACGGCCACGGCATCCGCATCGAGTGTCCACGCGGAGGCGTGATCCTCGAAGCCGATCACCCTGCCGTCCGCCGTGTCGGCGATGATGTAGCCGACATTGCGCTCCCGTGTGCGGGAGACGCGGAACGGGAAGACACCGAGACCCGCGAGGACCTCACCGTCGAGCAGTTCCACGCCGTGGCTGAGGAGTTCGGCAGAGGCGCCGACAGCGAACAGGCTGCGGCCGGACGCGACGAACTCCTCGAGCTCCGTCGCGCGGGAGCGCAGGTCGTCGACGACGATGCGCATCGCCGACAGCGGGCCGTTCCCGAAAACGATGATGTCGGTGTCCGCGGGGAGTTCATCGCCGATGCCGACGTGGTGGACGTCGACAGCGATCCCTGAGCGCTCAAGCCGGGCCTGCAACGCGCGGACGTTCCCGCGGTCACCGGTGATCCCGAGCTCGACGGGGTACATCTGGACGATAGACACGGTCTCGGTCATCGGCGGGCGATCTCCTGGTCTCCGTGGCCGAGCAGGCGGCGTCCGATCATCATCAACTCGTAGTTCACGAACCAGGTCTGGCGGCCAGACGGCGAGGGGTCCAGCGACCGCATGATCGCGACCGCCTTCTCCATGTCGGGCTCGACCACTCCGATCTCCACTCCGGCGTGCTCGAGGCTCAGAGCGAGCTGATAGGCCTTCTCGCCCGTCACGACATCGATCCGCTTCAGCACGTCGAAATCGACGTCGTACAGCCATGACACGTCCGGGGTGCCCTCATCGATCGCGATCAGCGCGCGCTGCGGCGTGCCGTCCAGAGCGTCGAGGTTCATCTGCAGGCTGGGCGCGTTCTTGAACATCACGAACTCGACCTGTTCGCCGGCAGGATCGCGGCGCAGCGGGATCACCTCGCCGCGACCGTAGGCCGGGGCCATCCGGGCGAAGCCGTCCGCTGCAGCCGCGGTCGTGAAAGCCGCACCCAGCACGCGCGAGGCGACGGTCAGCGCCGCTGCGGCATCCGCGGCGTAGTGCAGACCACGAGCCGGCAGGGTGAGTGCCGCGTCCTGGCCGTCGACCCGGACGACGACGTCACGCCCCTCGACGCTGATGACCTCGGCGTACGCCTCTCGATCGAGGACGCCGGCATTGCCGCTGCGAGTGTCGGCGGCGTTCGCCAGACCGTGCGCGGACGCGGCGACCAGCTCGGCCGAGACCCCGAAGAACGACACCTCGCCACGCATGGCATCTGTGTCGATCTTGCTGAGGTAGGGATCGTCCCGATTCACGATCACGTGAGCCGAGGCGCGCTTCGACGCCTCGAGCATCATGTCGGCGACGCGTTCGGTCTCGTAGAAGCGGTAGAGCTGGTCGACCTGCACGTTGAGCGACAGGATCACCGACGGGGAGAGCCGATCGGCGAGGTCGGCCGCATAGCCCTCATCGATCTCGAGCACGGCGACGTCGGCCTTGATGCGACCGGTGAGCGTGGCATCCGCCAGCAGAGCGCTCGTCACGCCTTGCGGCAGGTTCGCACCCGTCGGATTCGTGAAGACGGTCAATCCGTGCGCACGCAGCACCTCGCTGATCATGTGCGTCGTCGTGGTCTTGCCGTTCGAACCGAGCACGAACACCACACCGTGACGGAACTGACCCGCCAGGGTCGGCAGAAGCGTCGGCGCGAGCCGGTTCGTCAGGTACCCGGGGAACGCAGATCCTCCACCGCGCAGACGCGTGGCGAACCGTGCGAGCTTCCCTGCGAAGACGGGGAAGATGTACCGGATGCCAGCGGAGCGCGCCTGAGGTGCGCCCGCCATCATTCGAGGTAGTCCCGCAGCGACTGCGACCGGCTCGGGTGGCGCAGCTTGGCCATGGTCTTCGACTCGATCTGACGGATGCGCTCGCGGGTGACCCCGAACGTGTCGCCGATCTGGTCGAGGGTCTTCGGCTGACCGTCGCCCAGACCGAAGCGCATGCGGATCACACCCGCCTCGCGCTCGGAGAGCGAGTCGAGCAGCTGCTCGAGCTGACGCTGCAGCATCGTGAAGCCGACGGCGTCCGCGGGAACGACGGCCTCGGTGTCCTCGATGAGGTCACCGAACTCGCTGTCGCCGTCCTCACCGAGCGGGGTGTGCAGAGAGATCGGCTCACGGCCGTACTTCTGCACCTCGACGACCTTCTCGGGCGTCATGTCGAGTTCACGGCTGAGCTCTTCGGGGGTGGGTTCGCGTCCGAGGTCCTGGAGCATCTGGCGCTGCACGCGCGCGAGCTTGTTGATGACCTCGACCATGTGCACGGGGATGCGGATGGTCCGCGCCTGGTCGGCCATGGCGCGCGTGATGGCCTGGCGGATCCACCAGGTGGCGTAGGTCGAGAACTTGAAGCCCTTGGTGTAGTCGAACTTCTCGACGGCGCGGATGAGACCGAGGTTGCCCTCCTGGATGAGGTCCAGGAACTGCATCCCGCGGCCGGTGTAGCGCTTCGCGAGGGAGACGACGAGACGAAGGTTCGCGCCGAGCAGGTGGCTCTTCGCGCGCTGGCCGTCGCGGGCGACCCACTGCAGGTCGAGACCGAGCTGGCTGGTCTTCTCGGCGGCCGACATGGTCGACAGCTTCTCCTCGGCGAACAGACCCGCCTCGATGCGCATCGCGAGCTCGACCTCTTCGGCCGCGTTCAGCAGCGCGACCTTACCGATCTGCTTCAGGTAGTCCTTGACGGGGTCGGCGGTCGCGCCGGTGATCTGGGTCGAGTAGACCGGGACCTCTTCATCGTCCTTGGACGAGATGACGATCGCGCCGGTCGGAAGCGGCTCGGTGAACGCGGGCTTCTTGTCGTCCTCGTCCTCCTCCGCCTCGGCGACGGGAGCATCGTCCTCTTCGACGATGTCATCCGCCTTCTTCTTCTTCGCGGGCGCGCGCTTCGCGGCGGCACGCTGAGCAGCGGTCTTGGGCGCGGGCTTCTCCGCGGCCTCCGCGATCTGCTCGTCGACGTCGGGTGCGTCGGCGGTCTTCTTCGTCCGGGATGTTTTTGTCGTGGCAGGAGTCACGTTTCGCCTTTCACGGGGCTGCTGGATACGCCCCGGGACTTTCGGACACTAGTAAGACCCTTGTCAAGTCCGATCTTCGAAAAGACCGATTGACAACGGGTCGAACCCCTAGTATCGCACACGTATGGGAGTGCGGGCGCATTCCGGACGGATCCGTCAGCCGCGACCCTGTTTGTCGTCATCACCCGACGGCCGCGTCGCGAGGTAGCGCTCGAGTTCCGCAGCGAGCTCATCGGCGCTCGGCAGATCGCGTTCGCTGAAGCCGCCCTCGTCGTAGCTGCCGTCCTCAGGATCGCGGCCCGCCATGTAGGCGTCGTAACGGCGCTCGAGGTTGTGCACCATCTGCTGCAGCTCCTCGTTGCCGATGACCTGCTCGTTCACCCGGGTGAGATAGTCCTCGCGTCGCTCCTGGACCTCGTCGAGAACCAGGACGAGCCCGGTCGCCGCCATCAGCTTGTCGGCCGCCATGATCACGGCATCCGGGTTCTCGGTCTCCGCGAGGTAGTGCGGCACCAGGAGGACGAAGCCGACGGCGCGCTCACCGCGCTCGGCGAACCGGTACTCCAGCAGATGCCCGGCGGTCGCGGGAACCTGGGTGCGCGGACGCCAGACGGAGTGCACGACCGCGAGGTCGCGCCGATTGCCGCTGACCGTCGTGCCGATCGGACGGGTGTGCGGCACCGGCATCGCGATCGAATGCACCCAGTTCAGGCCGGACACCTCGTACTCGGCGGCCAGGTCGAGGACCGTGTCCGCGAACGCGTTCCATGCGAAGTCCGGCTCGTATCCCGCGAGCAGCAGGAACTTCTGGCCGAGCGCGTCGGTCGCCAGGGACAGCTCGAGCCGCGCGGGGCGGAACTCGGTCAGATGGTCCTGATCGAACGAGATCACGGGGCGCCGAGCCCGGTAGTCGAGGAGCAGATCGTTGTCGAAGACCACGACGGGCTGCGGATCGGTTGTCTCGCGCAAGTGATCGATCAGACCGGATACGGCGTTTCCGGCATCGGTGAAGCCGGTCAGGAGCACGACCAGGGGCAAGCCGTGCGGAACCGCCGGCGCGCTGGCGACGCGGTCATGGATGTCTCCGGAGAAAGGCATGCTCCCATGCTACGAGCAGCCTCCGACGGCGGGGCTGCTCTCGTCATGCTCAGAGCGAACACGCACGTCCGCCGCTGGCGCCGCGCGGGCCGGCCGTCCCTAGGATGGAGGTCATGACGCTTCCCGCGCTCTCGAGCACCTCAGATCAGTTCCCCGGAAGCGCTGCAGACGCGGCAGTGCTCGTCATCCCCGACATCTCGGATTCCCTCGAGCCGCTGTCCGCCTACCCCGGTCTGGGCGAGGCCTTGCAGGGAATCGGGTTCACCGGTTCGGCATCCGCTTTCGCCCGCGTGCACGCACCCTCGGTGACGGATCTGCCACTCGCCGTCGTCGGAGCCGGCCGCACGCCGGATGCGAGCACGGTGCGCGCGGCGGTCGGCGTCGCGCTGCGCACGCTCACCGGCTTCGCCACGGTCTCCCTCGCCCTGGCACCCGGGCTCGAGGAGCACGCGGAAGCGGCCGCAGAAGGCGCCGTGCTCGGCGGACACCGCTTCGACGGGTACAAGAGCGACCCGCCCAAACCGCGTGCGTCGGCCGTCACCCTCCACGCCGACCTCGACGACGAAGCCGTCGCCAGGGTGAACGCGATCGGCGAGGCCGTGGCGCTCGTCAAGGATCTCGTCAACGTCCCCGCCGAGTGGCAGAGCCCCGCTCAACTGGCCCAGAGCGCGGCGGCCAGCGTCGCCGGTCTCGACGTCACGGTGGAGATCCTCGACGAAGATGCCCTGGCCGAGCATGGCTTCGGAGGGATTCTCGGCGTCGGACAGGGCTCCGATCGTCCGCCGCGCCTCGTCCGCCTCGACTACTCGCCCGCCGATGCCGTGCGTCACATCGCGCTCGTGGGCAAGGGGATCACCTTCGACACCGGTGGGCTGTCGCTCAAGCCCGCCGCGTCGATGGTGGGAATGAAGTTCGACATGGCCGGCGCGGCGACGAGCCTCGCCGCGCTGCGGGCGATCGCGGCTCTCGCGCTTCCCGTACGCGTGACCGCGTGGCTGTGCATCACCGACAACATGCCCTCCGGACGCGCGATCCGCCCGGGAGACGTGCTGCGGATGCTCGACGGCACCACCGTCGAGGTCAACAACACGGACGCCGAGGGACGGCTGGTCCTCGCCGATGGGCTGGTCGCGGCGAGCCGCGAGAACCCCGACGTCATCATCGACGTCGCGACGCTCACCGGCGCGATCGTCGCCGCGCTCGGGCACCGCCACACGGGGGTCTTCGGAGACGATGAGACCGTCGCCGAGTTCCTCGCCGCGGCCGCAGAGTCCGACGAGCTCGCCTGGCACATGCCTCTCCCCGCGCACATGGAGGATTCCCTCGACTCCCCGATCGCCGATCTGCAGAACGCGAACATGAGCGATCGCATGGGAGGGGCGTCGTACGCGGGACTCTTCCTGCGCCGCTTCGTCGGGCGCATCTCCGATGCGGACGACGCACCGCGCATCCGCTGGGTGCATCTCGACATCGCCGGATCCAGCGAGCACAACGGTGCGCCCTACGGCTTCACAGAGAAGGGGCCGACCGGGGCGATGGTCCGCTCGATCGTCGCCTTCGCCCAGGCATCCCGCACGGAGGCATGACCATGACCACTCACACCTTCGACATCGTCGTGCTCGGCGGAGGCAGCGGCGGCTACGCCGCGGCCATCCGCGCCAGCGAGCTCGGCAAGTCGGTCGCCCTCATCGAGAAGGACAAGGTAGGCGGCACCTGCCTGCACCGCGGCTGCATCCCCACCAAGGCCCTGCTGCACGCCGCCGAAGTCGCGGAGCATGTGCGGGGCGCAGCCCACGTCGGGATCTCGGCGACTCTCGACGGCATCGATCCGGCGGGCGTCCGCGCTTACCGCGAGGGCATCGTCGCGAAGAAGTTCAAGGGACTCGAAGGACTCGTCAAGGCGCGCGGCATCACGACGGTGAGCGGACTCGGACGGTTGAACCCCGACCGCAGCGTCAGCGTCGGCGACGACGTCTACGTCGGCGCGGACGTGATCCTCGCCACCGGGTCGTACAGTCGCACGCTCCCCGGGCTCGAGATCGGCGGGCGGGTGCTCACCAGCGAGCACGCGCTTGCGCTGGACGTGATCCCCGAGCGCGTCCTGATCCTGGGCGGCGGAGTGATTGGCGTCGAGTTCGCGAGTGTCTGGCGCTCCTTCGGCGCCGAGGTCACGATCATAGAGGCTCTGCCTCACCTCGTGCCGAACGAGGACGTCGCGATGAGCAAGGGACTCGAGCGGGCATTCCGCCGGCGCGGGATCACCTCCTCTCTCGGCATCCGCTTCTCATCCGCCACGCAGGACGACACGTCCGTGACCGTCACACTGGAGGACGGCTCCACCCACACGGCCGACTATCTGCTGGTCGCCGTCGGTCGGGGACCAGCGACCGCAGACCTCGGATTCGAAGCGGCGGGCGTGACCCTCGAACGCGGGTTCGTCACCGTCGACGAGGAGCTGCGAACCGGAGCCCCCGGTGTGTGGGCGGTCGGCGACATCGTCCCCGGCCTTCAGCTCGCGCATCGCGGATTCCAGCAGGGCATCGCGGTCGCGGAGCGCATCGCGGGCCTCTCGCCCGCGCCGGTCCCCGACGCGCAGATCCCCAAGGTCACCTACTCCAGCCCGGAGGTGGCATCGGTCGGCATCAGCGAGGCTGCGGCGATCGACGCGCACGGAGCGGATGCCGTCAGCGCCTACGAGTACAACCTCGCCGGCAACGGCAAGAGCGAGATCATCGGCACGGCGGGTCTCGTGAAGGTCGTCCGTCTGAAGGACGGCCCGGTCCTCGGCGTGCACCTGCTCGGTGATCGAGTCGGTGAACTGATCACCGAGGGCCAGTTGGCCGTCGCCTGGGAGGCGCACCCCGAGGACATCGCTCCGCTGATTCACGCCCACCCCACCCAGAGCGAAGCCCTGGGTGAGGCGTTCCTGGCGCTGGCCGGGAAGCCGCTGCACGCCCTCTGAACACCAACCGGTGCGCAGGTCACTAAGCTAGACACGCGTCAAAAACACATTCTTGAAGGAGACTCCGTCATGAGCACATCCGTGGTCCTCCCCGCTCTCGGTGAGAGCGTCACAGAGGGTACGGTCACCCGCTGGCTGAAGCAGGTCGGTGACACAGTGCAGGCGGATGAGGGCCTGCTCGAGATCTCGACCGACAAGGTCGACACCGAGATCCCCTCCCCCGTCACCGGTGTGATCGAGGAGATCCTGGTCGCCGAGGACGAGACCGTCGAGGTCGGCGCGCTCCTCGCGCGAATCGGCGATGGCAGCGCGGCCGCCCCCGTGGCGGATGCTCCGGCAGCCGCCACGCCGGCCGCAGAGGCAGCGCCCGCAGAGGCCCCGGCACCGGCGGCAGAGCCGGAACAGGCACCCGCCGCTCCGGCCGCCCCCACCGCGGCACCCGCCGGCGACGCGACCGACATCGTCCTCCCCGAGCTCGGTGAGAGCGTCACGGAGGGCACCGTCACCCGCTGGCTGAAGCAGGTCGGCGACTCCGTCGAGGTCGACGAGGCGCTGCTGGAGATCTCGACCGACAAGGTCGACACCGAGATCCCGTCGCCCGTCGCGGGCGTGCTGCAGGAGATCGTCGCCGGCGAGGACGAGACCATCGCCGTCGGCGCGGTCCTGGCTCGCGTCGGCTCCGGCGCTCCGGCCGCGGCTCCTGCCGCTCCCGAAG
>NZ_JBJDRJ010000048.1:0-24545 GCF_044987415.1 Microbacterium sp. ZW T5_45
AAGCCCTGGGCTACGCCACTCCAGCCGAAGCGATGGCCCATCTGACACGGACCACCGCCGCCAAAGCGGCCTAACCAGAACGGAAATGAGAACAACACTCCACGACACGCGGGCCGCCCTACACAGCATCCATCTCGCTCAGAACCGTCGGTCTCACCCTTGATGCTCCGCAGTTGCCCTACCCCGCCTCTCCCGGCATCCGCCACGGGGGGTCCCTACCGGACTCAGCACGACGCCCTCCCCCGATGAACCGGGGAAGGGCGTCGTGGCGGCGTCGTGTCAGGCGCGCGGGTCCGTGGAGTCCGTACCCGGCTCCGCCGACGACACGGGTGCGTCGTCGACGGCATCCTGCCCGTGGAGCACGCTCTCAGCCGCAGCGACCTCGGCCGCGGGAACGCCTGCACCGGCGGAGGCTCCCACAGTCGCCCCGGCTCGCACCGCATCCGCGAGAACCTCGGCGGGCTGAGCTTCGTCGGCCTCTCCGGTGACGACCACCGGGGTCGAACCAGTGAGGGCCGCTTCGGCGTCGAGGTCCGATGCCGCCTGCTCGAACTGCGACTGATACAGCCGCCAGTAGGCGCCCTGCGCGGCGATGAGCTCCTCGTGGGTGCCCTTCTCGACGATGTCGCCATGCTCCATCACGAGGATGAGGTCGGCGTCGCGGATCGTCGACAGGCGGTGCGCGATCACGAACGAGGTGCGCCCCTGACGCAGGGCCGCCATCGCGTGCTGCAGCAGCAGCTCGGTGCGGGTGTCCACCGCCGACGTCGCCTCGTCGAGGATGAGGATCGACGGCTGGGCGACGAACGCCCGGGCGATCGTGATGAGCTGACGCTCTCCCGCCGACACGTTCGACGCGTCCTCGTCGAGGACCGTGTCGTAGCCGTCGGGCAGCGCGTGCACGAAGCGGTCGACGTACGTCGCCTTCGCCGCATCGAGCACTTCGTCGTCGGTCGCCGTGGAGCGGCCGTAACGGATGTTCTCGCGGATGCTTCCGGCGAACAGCCACGGATCCTGCAGCACCATTCCCGTGCGCGAGCGGAGCTCGTCGCGGGTCATGTGCGCGATGTCCTTCCCGTCGAGGGTGATCCGACCGCCGCTGAGCTCGTAGAACCGCATGATGAGGTTCACCAGCGTCGTCTTACCCGCACCTGTCGGTCCGACGATCGCGACCGTCTGGCCCGGCTCCACCCGGAACGACAGGTCGGTGATGAGCGGACGCTCGGGCGTGTACGAGAACTTCACGTTCTCGAACTCGATGACGCCTTCGCCCTCAGCGGCGCCTCCGGACCCGGACTCGTCGGGATCCTGCTCGTCGGCATCCAGCAGCTCGAACACCCGCTCCGCCGAGGCGGTACCGGACTGCACGACCGCGGCCATGCCACCCAGCTCCGACAGCGGTTGCGTGAACTGCTGCGAATACTGGATGAACGCCTGCACGTCGCCGAGGCGCAGCTGACCGTTCGCGACCATCAGACCACCGAGCACGGCGATACCGACGTAGGTGAGGCTGCCGACGAAAGTCATCGCCGGCATGATGATGCCGGACAGGAACTGGGCCTTGAAGCTGGCCTGGTAGAGCTCCTCGTTCTCGTCCTTGAACTTGTCGAGGGCGTCCTGCTCGCGACCGAACACCTTGACGAGCGCGTGGCCCGAGAAGGCTTCCTCGACGCGGGCGTTGAGTCGGCCGACCTTGCGCCACTGCGTGCCGAAGGCCTTCTGCGAGCGCGGACCGATCACACCGAAGATCACGGCCATGAGCGGCAGCGCGACGAGGGCGACGAGAGCGAGCTGCCACGAGATCGAGAACATCATGATCATGACGCCGACGACGGTGAGCACCGAGGTGAGCGCGCCCGACAGCGACTGCTGCATGGTCTGCGTGATGTTGTCGATGTCGTTCGTCACGCGGGAGATGAGCTCGCCGCGCTGCACCTTGTCGAAGTACGACAGCGGCAGCCGGTTGATCTTCGCCTCGACCTGCTCGCGCAGACGCCACATGGTGCGCACCATGATCACGTTGATCACGTAGCCCTGGATCCAGCTCAGGAACGCGGCGGCGACGTAGATCGCGAGCACGGCGGTGATGATCCATCGCAGTGCGTCGAAGTCGATGCCGGAGCCGACCGTGAAGTCGCGCATCGCCGCGATCTGCGCCGCGTAATCGTTCTGCCCCGCGGCACGCAGCTGTTCGACGACGACGTCCTTCGACGTGCCGGCCGGGAAGCCGGGGAAGCCGTCGCTCGCCTGGCCGAGCTGGTTCGAGATGAACCCGGCGTAGACGATGTCGGTGGCCTCGGCGAGCACCTTGGGCGCAGCGACCGTGAGCACGACGCCGAGGGCGCCGAGGATCGAGACGAAGACGAACCAGATGGCCGACGGCTTGAGGAGCCCGATCATCCGACCGAAGCTCTTGCCGAAGTTGTCGGCCTTGCCTGGCGCGACGCTGTCCCAGCCGCCGCCGTCCTGGCGCGCCTTCTCGGCGAGCTCGGCCTCGTACTTCTCTTCTTCCGTCAGTTCGCGCTCGATCACGGGCGCCTGGCCGCGGCCGCGCGGGCGGCGCGACTTCTCGGTGGAGGGGTTCTGCTCGCTCATGCGTCCACCCCCAGCTGCGACTCGACGATTTCCCGGTAGGTGGTGCTGGTCTCGAGCAGCTCCTCATGGGTGCCCACTCCGACCATGGTGCCGCCCTCGAGCACGACGATGCGGTCGGCATCCGTGATCGTCGACACGCGCTGCGCGACGACGATCTTGGTCACGTGTGGCAGTTCTCGCCACAGCGCCTGCCGGAGCCGAGCATCCGTGGTGAGGTCGAGCGCCGAGAACGAGTCATCGAACACGAGGATCTGCGGCTGCCGCACGATCGCGCGAGCGATCGCCAGACGCTGGCGCTGACCGCCGGAGACGTTGGTGCCGCCCTGCGCGATGCGGGACTCGAGCTTGTCGGGCATCTCCTCGACGAAGTCACGACCCTGCGCGATCTCGAGCGCGTGCCAGAGCTCTTCGTCTGTGGCGTCCTCACGGCCGTAGCGCAGGTTCGATGCGACGGTGCCGGTGAACAGGAACGGACGCTGCGGCACGAGGCCGATCGTCTTCCAGAGCGCCTCGACATCGGCGTCCCGGACGTCGGATCCACCGACGAACACGGCACCGCCGGAGACGTCGAACAGGCGAGGGATGAGCGACACGAGCGTCGTCTTGCCCGCGCCGGTGGAGCCGACGATGGCGACAGTCTCACCGGGCTCGGCCGCGAAGCTGATGCCTGAGAGCACCGGCGACTCCGCACCGGGGTAGGTGAACGAGACGTCGTCGAAGGCGACCGCGCCCGGAGCGACGAAGTCGGTGACGCCGTTCTCGGGGCGGGTCATGCTCGACTCCACGTCGAGCACCTCCCCGACGCGCTCGGCCGAGACCGCGGCGCGCGGGATCATCATCGCCATGAAGCTCGACATGATGACACCGCCCATGATCTGGCCGATGTACTGCATGAAGGCGAACAGCGTGCCGATCTGCACGTTGCCCGCGTTGACCTCGATGCCGCCGAACCAGATCACGGCGACGACGGTGACGTTGAGGATGAGCATGAACAGCGGGAACAGCAGAACGAACAGCGAACCGACCTTGCGTCCGACGTCCATGATGTCGGTGTTGGCGCCGCGGAAGCGCTCCTCTTCGATGCGCTCGCGCACGAACGCGCGCACGACGCGCACGCCGGTGAGCTGTTCGCGGAGGACGCGGTTCACCGCATCGAGGCGGGTCTGGTAGCTGCGGAACAGCGGCACCATGCGGCCGATGACCAGCACGGCGACCACGAGGAGCACCGGCACGGAGACGCCGATGATCCAGCTGAGCCCGACGTCCTGACGGACCGCCTGGATCACGCCGCCGATCGCGAGCAGCGGAGCGGTGACGAACATCGTCGCGCCCATCATCGCGAGCATCTGCACCTGCTGCACGTCGTTCGTGTTGCGGGTGATCAGCGAGCCGGCTCCGAACTGCGAGACCTCGCGCTCGGAGAATCCGCTGACGCGCGCGAACACGTCGGAGCGGATGTCACGGCCCATGCTCATCGCCGCGCGGGCGGCGAAGTAGGTCGCGATGACCGAGGCGATGATCTGGCCGAGCGAGACCGCGAGCATGAACAGACCGGTACGCCAGATGTAGCCGGTGTCGGCCTTGGCGACGCCCTCGTTGATGATGTCGGCGTTGAGGGAGGGCAGGTAGAGCGTGGCCATCGCACTGGCGAACTGGAAGACCAGAACACCGATGAGCAGCCAACGATATCGAGAGAGATAACGGACGAGGATCTTTCCCAGCACGGGCGGACTTCCTTCTGAGCTGAAGCGGTCGTTCGAGGATCGGGCGGGCACCCGAGAGAATCGGCCGCACCATAGAGTGCCACGAGCCGGGGACATTCGCATCCCCCTCGGGGATGACCTTCGCGGACAGCGAACCAGCGCCGTCTCGGGGCGGATTTCTGGTCGCAGGCGAACAACGGATGCCGTCGCGAGCGAGCGTGCGAACAGAGACCGGTCACACGTCGGTAAGCACGGGATTCCGCCCTCAGAACAGCGGATGCTCCGGCACGTACTCGCGCGCCTCGGCGCCGGCATCCGGCACCAGGTCGGCGATCGTGGGCGGGTCCCACTTCGGGTTGCGGTCCTTGTCGACGAGTTGCGCGCGGATGCCTTCGACGAGGTCGGGATGCCGGTTCACGAACCACAGCACGCGGCGGTACTCCCCCTCCAGCGCCGCGCGCAGACCGGTCATCTCCCGGGCTTCCCGCACGGCGTCGAGTGTGACGGCGAGCCCGGTCGGCGCCAGGCTCTCGAGCAGATCGGCCGTCGCCCCGGCATCCGACGCCTCCGAGGCGCGCAGACGCTCGACGATCTCGGCGATGGTCGGGGCCGAGAATGCGTCATCGATCCAGGCGCGTGCGGCCGGGAGCTGCGACGGCTCGGGCGTCTCGTCGAACAGCAGCACGATCTCGGCAGGCCCCGTCGGATCGGCGCGGTACGCGAGCGCCTCGCGGAGGGCATTGATCCGGTCGGAGGGCACGAAGTGGTCGGCGAAGCCCAGCTCGACGGCATCCGCTCCGTTCATCGTCGATCCGGTGAGCGCGAAGTACTCGCCGAGCCGGCCAGGGGCGCGACCGAGCAGCCAGGTGCCACCCACGTCGGGAGTGAAACCGATGCGCGTCTCGGGCATCGCGAGCGTCGAGCGCTCGGTGACGATGCGGATCGCGGCGTGCCCGGACAGACCGATGCCACCACCCATCGTGACGCCGTCGGCGATCGTGACGACGGGCTTGGGGTACTCCGCGATCAGCGCGTTCAGCGCGTACTCCGCACGGAAGAACCGCACAGTCTCGTCGGCATGACCCGACACGATCTGGGAGTGCAGCGCCCGCACGTCGCCGCCTGCGCACATCCCGCGCTCCCCCGCCCCGTCGATGAGCACGATCTGCACGTCCGTGTCGTGCCGCCATGCCTCGAGAGCGGCGGCCAACCGCACGACCATGTCGTGGTCGAGGGCGTTGATCGCCTCCGGACGATTGAGCGTGAGGTGCCCGAGCGCTCCTTCGGTACGGACGAGGACGCGTTCGGCGTTGAGAGGTTCGGTCACGCAAGCCAGGCTACCCCCGCCGATCGAGGGCGATTCACACAGGAAAATGCGCGATTCTAGGGCTTTTCCGGCAGGATAGAAGGAATGCCCATGCAAGGAAGAGGACGCCGATGCCCGACGGACAGGTGATCGAGTTCACGCGCGTCACGAAGAGGTTCAACGACGTGACCGCCGTCGCGGATTTCTCGACGCGCATCGAACCGGGCGTCGTCACCGCGATCCTCGGCCCGAACGGCGCCGGGAAGACCACGACGCTCCGCATCCTGCTCGGCCAGGTGCGGCCCACGAGCGGCACCGCGACGATCGGTGGCGCCGCGTACGCCGAACTGCGCACCCCCCTGCGGACCATCGGTTCCGTGCTGGAGGAGACCGTCTACCGTCCGCGTCGTTCGGCCGGACGCCAGCTGACGATCGCGGCCAAGGCCAACGGCATCCCGCTGTCCCGCGTCGATGAGGTGCTCGCCCTGGTGGGTCTAGAGGGCGAGGGCGAGGGCCGGATCGGAAGCTTCTCGCTTGGCATGCGCCAGCGACTGAGCGTCGCGCACGCACTGCTCGGCGACGCCGGCACCCTGGTGTTCGACGAGCCGGCGAACGGCCTCGACCCCGAAGGCATCCGCTGGATGCGCCTTCTCATGCGCCGGCTCGCCGACGAAGGACGCACGGTCATCGTGTCGTCGCACGTGCTGAGCGAGGTCGAGCAGGTCGCCGATCACGTTCTCGTGCTGTCGAAGGGCCGCCTCGTGCTCTCCAGCGACATCGAGAAGCTCGCCGATCCTGCGAACGGCGCGGTCGTGGTGGACGCCGCCGACCGCGGAGCACTGACCACGGCACTTTCGACCGCCGGTTTCGAGATCGAGGTGCTGCGGTCCGGCCTCACGGTGCGGGGCGGGGACGCCAAGACCGTCGGGGCTGTCGCCGCGGCCGCGGGAATCGCGCTGAGCACGCTCGTGCAGCGCGGACCGACCCTCGAGGACGTCTTCATCGACCTCGTGCGCAACGGCCGTTTCGAGCCCCGCGCGGAGATCGCGGTGTCGCCGGTCGTGCCTGAGACGGTCGTGCCTGAGCCGGTCGTGGCGGACGGATCCGTTTCGGCGGAAGCATCGGATGCGGACCCGGATGCCGTCGAGGGTGAGGCCGACGACGCCACGCATGCCATCGCAGTGATCCCTGTGGACGCTGCGACTGCCGAGGCGTCGGAGAACTCGGGCGAGTCGGCCGAGACCGAGACGATCGACGATCTCGATGAGCCGATCGCTCAGTCGGGACCCTCGTTCGACGACATCCTCTTCGGTGCGGGCTCCACCACCGCTGAGGAGCCCTCCATCTTCGACGAGCTCTCGGACGATGCCGAGAGCGCTGAGGCTTCGGAGGACACCGCGGCGGAACCCGTGCCGACGTCGACCGGCGAGACGGCTGCGCTGCGCTCGCGCCGCAGTTGGGCGGCGGCAGCCGCCGAGCACGCCGAGCCTTCGGATGATGCGGCCGCCGACGCTTCGGATGCCGACCCGATCGATCGCTCTGGAGACGATGAGGCCGCGGATGCCGTCGACTCGGGCGACGTCGATTCGGCCGGTGTCGATTCGGCGGCTGCGGAGGGCGCTGGAATCGATGAGGCCGGCGACGGCGAGGACGACGAGGCCGGCCAGGACGAGGATCCGCGTTCCGCGGCCGTGAGCTCGATGCTGGCCGCAGCCGCGCGCGCGTACTACGAGGATGAGCCGCAGTCGTATCCGCTGAGCGACGCGGACGCGGCGAGTTCGGACCAGGCGGGTGCGGAGTCTGCGGACGGCGATGCCGCAACTTCCGACCCCGACCCCGACCCCGACTCCGACTCCGACTCCGACTCCGACTCCGACTCCGACTCCGAAGAGACTGGCTCGGGTTCCGACTCCGATGCCAACCCTGACGCCGACTCCGACTTTGCGGAGAGCGAGGCTCACGAGTCCGGCTCCGATGAACAGGATGCTGCGGAAGACGGATCCGACGACCACGGAGCGCCGTGGGCGGTCGCGAGCACGGGTGTCGTCGACTCCGTCCCCGAGACGAGCGGCTCGGAAGAGTCCGAGGACGATGCAACGGCTGCGGATGCGCAGCCCCATGACGAAGAGCTCGAGGGCGCGGAGCACGAGGACTCTGAGCACGAGGGCTCCGAGCACGAGGGCTCCGAGCACGAGGGCTCCGAGCACGAGGGCTCCGAGCACGAGGGCTCCGAGCACGAGGGCTCCGAGCACGAGGGCTCCGAGCACGAGGGCTCCGACCACAGCGAGGGCGACGACGCCGAGCAGACCAGCCACGGCGATGAGCACCACCACGGCTGATCACGCCTAGGACTGACGAGGACCCCGCCGCGCGATCCCGCGTGGCGGGGTCTTCGTCTTCCGCGCATAATCGCGACGACGACACCCGGGTGCCGGGCCCCTGGCGTCGAACGCACCCCTCCGCGGCAGCATCCGAATCCGAGCCGTGCCGCTTGGCGTGCGCAGCCGGCTCAGGCGGGTCGCGGCCGGATCACCGGACGGCGACTCCCCTTGGATACCGGGATGGGTGAGGTGGCGACGATCTCCTCGACGTCGGCCGGTTCATCCGAGACGTCGAGTCTCAGCGCCTGGGTGAGCGCGAGTCCGTGCTTCGTCGTGAGGATAAGCCGCCGGAACTCATCGTCGCCCTCGAGGTCGATGACGACGCTCGGACGGTGTCGGCGGATCAGGACGAAGTCCAGACTTCCCGCAGCCTTCCACGATCCCGCGGCGAGGATACCGGGGATGTGCGTCCCCGGGTTGGGGACGCCTCTGAGCCAGGTCCAGGCATCGTCGGTGAGCTGCACCTTCGCGATGGTGTCACGCGCGATGCGGATGTTCTCACGGCGGAAGGTCGAGACGCGCTCGAGCGGCGAGAGCACGACCTCGAGCTGCGTCTGATCCAGCAGCAACGTCACCATGTGACCAGTCTGCCAGCGGCACCCCTCCAGTTGTCTGGTCGCAGTTCACAGGAACGCAACGATCCCTTGTCGTGTTCATGCATTTCCTTCTCCCCCTCTTCCCAGTTTCGAATATTTGTACTATACTCGATCCATGGACATCGGCGACGAACTCGACCAGCGACGGGCTCTGCTCGACGCGTGGGTCGACACACGTCGACGGATCGCCCTGCTCGAAGCGGAGTCATCCGCCCTGCTCGCCGAGCGCATCCGGCTCCGCGACCGCGACACCAAGGGCAACTCCTTCCACCGTGACGCGATCCACCGGTCCATGGTCGCCGAGTACTCCGCCGCCGGTCGCATCCCGCAGGGCACCGCCGACCGCGCCTTCGCCGACGCGTACTTCATCGAGAACCACTACCCCCTGGTCCGAGATGCACTTCACCGCGGCGACATCACGGCAGCGCACGCACGCGAGATCGTCGGGGCGGGCTCGGTCGTGCGCGAGGCGATCGCTGCGCGAGCAGTCGAGCCCGAGACGCAGACCGTCTTCGAGACCGCCAGCATCGTCGTCGCCGAGAACGACACCCCGGCTCGAACCCGGGCGTACGCTCGCTCCATCGCCGCCGCGCTGGCCGGCGAGACGGTCGTCGAGCGTCAGCGCCGTGCGGCATCTGAGCGGACGGTGACGGTCCGCCCCGCCGACGACGGGCTGGCGCTGCTGCAGGTCGTGCTCCCCGAGCACCTGGCCGCAGCGATCTTCGACCGGTTGACTCAGATGGCGAACGAGGTGATCCGCACCCGCGACGACCGGGATCCTTGCCTGGATCCCGATGTGATCGACGTGGGCGCCGATCCGATCTACCCCGGCTCGCTGGATCCGAGCGACCCCGCCCTCGACGACTTCGTCATCTTCGGCCACGGCGACACATTCACGAGCGATCCACTCGTCGATCCGTCGTCAGCCGACATCGAGCACGTGGCGGGCGACGAACGGACTCTCGACCAGGTGCGCGCCGACCTGCTCACGGATCTGCTGCTCGGCTCCGATCCCGGTGCGGTGCACGGATCCGGTCTCGAGAACATCCGCGGGCGGGTGCAGGTGACGGTCGCGGGTTCCACGCTCGCGGGCGACGACGATCGCCCTGCCGAGCACGACGGCAAGGGACCGATCGATCCCGATGTCGCCCGCGACCTGGCGAGATGCACCACGAGCTGGTCGCGGCTCTTCCTCGACCACACCGGAATGATCACGGCGACCGACTCGTATGCACCGACCGAGGGCATGCGCCGGTTCCTCCGAGCGCGCGACCCGCATTGCCGATTCCCGGGATGCCGGATGCCGGTGCACAGGTGTCAGTTCGACCACAACCACGACCACGCGAAGGGCGGGGCGACCAGCCTCGACAACCTCAGCGCGTTCTGCGCCGGGCATCATCTGCTGAAGCATCCGGACATGGACGACGGCTCGAGGTGGACCGCCCGCCAGATCCCCGGCGGCGACATCGAATGGACGAGCCCACTGGGCCGCGTCTACACGGACCCGCCGCCGCGACGAGTGATGTTCGTCTGACCCGAGCTCTCCGGTGTGGTCGGGTGAGACGGTGGCGCGTCAGAACAGCGCTGGGGCTCGCGGCCCCAGATCCCACACCGACCTCGGCTCGGCCCCGACCCACTCAGCTCTGCGCACCCGCCGCAGCGCGAGAAGCCGCGGGCAGAGCCTCTTCGATGCGCGAAAGCTCCTCGTCCCCGTGTGCGGCGGTGAGGAACCAGGCCTCGAAGACGCTCGGCGGCAGAGCCACACCCTGCTCGCGCATGGAGTGGAAGAACGGCGCATAGCGGAACACGTCCTGCGCCTGTGCCTCCGCATAGTTGCGTGGAGCCGACGCACGGAATGACGGGTTGAACAGGTTCCCCGCCTTCGCGACCGCGTGGGTGACGCCGGCATCCGCCAGCGCACTCTCGAGCGCGGCGACAAGACGAGTGGATGCCGCATCGATCGTCTCGTACACCTCGGGCGTCGCGAGCCTCAGCGTGGCCAGTCCCGCGGCGACCGACAGCGGGTTCCCCGACAGCGTTCCCGCCTGGTAGACCGGGCCGACCGGAGCCAGCAGATCCATGACCTCGGCGCGACCACCGAGAGCCGCGAGAGGCATGCCGCCGCCGACGACCTTGCCGAATGTGAAGATGTCGGGCTGATAGTCCTCGCCTGCAGCCGCCTGCAGCGCCCAGAATCCCGCCGGATGCACGCGGAAGCCGGTGAGCACCTCATCGAGGATCATCAGGGCGCCGTGCTCGTGGACGGTGTCCGCGATGAGCTTGTTGAAGCCGGGAACCGGAGCAACCACGCCCATGTTCGCCGACGATGCCTCCACGATCACCGCGGCGATGCGGTCGCCGTGCTCGGCGAACACGGCGGCAAGAGCATCCGGATCGTTGTAGTCGATCACCAGAGTCTGCGCGGCGATCGGAGCGGGAACGCCCGCCGAGCCGGGCAGCGCGAGCGTCGCGACACCAGACCCCGCAGCCGCGAGAAGACCGTCGGAATGACCGTGATAGTGACCGGCGAACTTCACCAGCAGATCGCGACCGGTCGCACCGCGCGCCAGACGGATCGCCGTCATCGTCGCCTCGGTGCCCGTCGATACCAGACGCACGCGTTCGACGGGTCGCACATCGCCGAAGCGCACCCGATCGGCGATGACCCCGGCGAGCTCGACCTCGCCCTCGGTCGGTGCGCCGAACGAGAGCCCGCGCGTCGCCGCTTCCTGCACGGCCGCGACCACCTCGGGGTGCGCATGCCCGAGCAGGGCCGGACCCCACGACGCCACGAGATCGATGTATTCCGTGCCCGCGGCATCCGTCACCCGCGCACCCGACGCCGACGCCAGGAATCGCGGCGTCCCGCCGACCGACCCGTAGGCGCGCACCGGCGAGTTCACCCCGCCCGGCGTCACGGCACGTGCAGCGGCGAACAGATCGTCATTGCGATCGGACATGGATGCTCCTCCGGAGGAATCGGGTCGGGGACGTCGCCTTCGACTCTACGTGTCGCGGCTGAGGAACATCCTCGACGTCGGCCCCCGAGAGCCTGACGATCAGCGCCCCTCGCGCAGCCAGCGAGCGGCCTCGACCGCCCAGTACGTCAGAACGGTGTCGGCACCGGCACGGCGGATCGACAGCAGCGACTCCAGAACAGCGGCGCGACGATCGATCCAGCCGTTCGCGGCTGCGGCCTCGATCATCGCGTACTCACCGGACACCTGGTATGCCCACACCGGAATATGCACGGCGTCGCGCACCTCGCGCAGCACATCGAGGAACGCCATCGCCGGCTTCACCATGACGATGTCGGCCCCTTCGGCCTCATCGACCACGGCCTCGCGCACACCCTCTCGCCGGTTGCCGGGGTCGAGCTGGTAGGTTCGGCGATCGCCCTTCAGCTGCGAGTCCACCGCCTCGCGGAACGGTCCGTAGAACGCACTCGCGTACTTCGCGGCATAGGCGAGGATCAGCGTCCGCGAGAAACCCTCGGCGTCGAGAGCGGCGCGGATGACCGCCACCTGGCCGTCCATCATCCCGGAGAGGCCGAGAAGCTGCGAGCCCGCGCGCGCCTGCGCCAGAGCCATCGACGCGTATCGATCGAGCGTGGCGTCGTTGTCGACCGAACCATCGGCGGCGAGCACTCCGCAGTGTCCGTGATCGGTGAACTCGTCGAGGCAGAGATCGGTCTGCACGACGAGAGCGTCGCCGACCTCGGCGGAGAGCGCCTCGGTCGCCACGTTCAGGATGCCGCGCGGGTCGTCCGCCCCCGAACCGACCGCATCGCGCACCGCAGGAACGCCGAACAGCATGACGCCGCCGACTCCGGCCTCAGCGGCGTCGACTGCGGCGGCCCGCAACGAGTCGAGCGAATGCTGGGCGACACCCGGCATCGACCCGATCGGCGCAGGATGCTGGATCCCCTCGCGCACGAACATCGGCAGCACCAGCTGACGCGGCTCGATGGACGTCTCACGTACGAGATCGCGCACGGCCGGCGACTGGCGCAGGCGACGCAGACGGGTCTCGGGGAAGCTCATGACGAGTGCTCGTCGGCCGCATGCGGCAGCGTGAAGCTCGACACCGCCTCGATCAGCGCGTCCACCGTCTGGTGGTCGGCGATCACGGTGATGGGCAGACCGGCTTTGCCGGCATCGCTCGCGGTCCGCGGACCGATCGCGGCGAGCAGGGTCTCGTCGGGGATCTCGGGGAACTGCTCGCGCACCTGCGCGGCGACCGACCCGCTCGTGATGAGGATCGCGTTGATGCGCCCGTTCTCGACGTCGCGCTTGATGCGCTCTGTCACCGGAACACCGACGGTGCGGTAGGCCACCACGCTGTCGACGTCGTGTCCGGCGTCTCGCAGCAGCACGCTCAGCACCGGCTTCGCGATCTCGCTGCGCAGCGAGAGGATGCGCCGCGGCTCCGTCTCGAGGCCGATCAGCTGCTGCGCCATGCCCTCCGCCGAGTTGTCCCGCTCGGGGACGAGAGCCACGTCATAGCCGACGGCCTGCAGAGCAGCCGCGGTCGTCTCGCCGACGGCCGCGATGCGTGTGGTGCGCGGCACCTCGGCGCGCTGCGCGAACATGACATCGACGGTCGTGGCGCTCGTGACGGTCAGCCAGTCGTACTCCCCCGCCGCCAGCCGAGCGAAGGCGACGTCGAGCGCGGCCTGATCAGTGGTCGGGGCGAAGTTGATGAGGGGCGCCACCACGGGCACGGCGCCCTGCGCGCGAAGGCTCGCCGCGACGCCGTCGCCCCAAGGGCCACCACGGGGTACGAGGATCCGCCAGCCGTCCAGCGGCCGGGCCTGCTTCGAATTGGTCATGAGGAATGCTCTCGGGAGACGAGTTCAGCCGCCCCTTGATCGAGCAGCCGACGGGCAACAGTAAAACCGAGATCGCGAGCCGCGGCCATCGGGTCTGCACCATCGGCAGCATCCGCGTCATTGCCACTGCCGTTCCGTTGAATATACCCCGTGTTCAGGGGTTCGGTGACGTCGAGCCCGATACGTTGCACTCCATCGGGTGCATACACTACAGTCCGCACTCGCACCTGACCGTCGACGACCGAGGCGTGCGCGGCCATGGGGGCCTGGCAGCCCGCGTCGAGACCTGCGAGGACCGCCCGTTCGACCGTGATCGCGAGCCGCGTGTCGGGGTCCTCGAGGGCACGCAGCGCCGCGAGCAGCTCGGGGTCGGCATCCGTCGTCGTCTCGATCGCGAGTGCGCCCTGGCCCGGAGCCGTCGGCCATTCGGCGAGCCCGAGATCCTCGCGGTGGAGCCGGATCTCGGCCCCCAGCCGCGATAGCCCGGCGGCGGCCAGGATCACCGCGTCGAGCTCGCCCGAGGCGACGCGCTGCAGCCGGGAGTCGACGTTGCCGCGGATGTCGACGACCTCGACGCGCGGAGCGCGGCGACGCACCTGGGCGATGCGTCGGGGTGACCCCGTGCCCACCCGGCTGCCGGCCGGGAGCTCGTGCAGCGGAATGCCGTCGCGGGTGATCACGACATCGCGCGCGTCCTCCCGTACGGGGGTCGCAGCGATCGTCAATCCGTCCGGAACCGCCGTCGGCAGATCCTTCAGCGAGTGCACGAGGAAGTCGCACTCCCCGGCGAGGAGCGCCTCGCGCAGACGGGTCGCGAAGACCCCCAGGCCGCCGATCTGCGAGAGCGAGGCGCGGTTGGTGTCGCCCTCGCTCGTGATCGGGACGAGTTCGACGGCGCGGCCCGTGACCTTCTCGAGTGCTGCGGCGACATGACCGGACTGCGCCTGCGCGAGCGCGCTGCGGCGAGTCCCCAAACGGATCGGAGTGCTCATGGCCGGCCTACTGGAGGACGTCCGCGATCTCGTCGAACCGGAGCCGGCGCCCCGTGTAGAAGGGCACCTCCTCCTTCACGTAGAGCCGCGCATCGGTGTAGCGCAGGTCGCGCATGAGGTCGACGAGCTCGGTGACGTCGTCGGCCTCGAGAGGCAGGATCCACTCGTAGTCGCCCAGCGCGAAGGCCGCGACCGTGTTCGCGATGACACCCGTGAACGCGGCGCCCTTGCGGCCGTGATCGGCGAGCATCTTGCGACGCTCCTCCTCGGGCGCGAGGTACCACTCCGGGGTGCGGACGAAGGGGTAGAGGCAGAGCCAGTCCTTGGGCTCGATGCCGCGGAGGAAGCCTGGCACGTGCTGGCGGTTGAACTCCGCGTCGCGGTGCACCCCCATGACGTTCCAGACCGGCAGGAGCGAACGCAGCAGTTCGGTGCGACGAAGACGGCGCAGCGCCTTCTGCAGACCCTCGGCGGTGTCGCCGTGCAGCCACACCAGCAGGTCGGCATCCGCCTTCAGACCCGAGACGTCGTAGAAGCCCCGCACCGTGACGCCCGAGTCCTCGATGTGCGAGACGATCGTCTCGAGCTCGGTCGAATCGGTCTCGGTCACCGCGACGTCAGGATTGCGTCGCCAGACCGCCCAGAGGGTGAAGCCGGACGGGTTCTCTTCGCGCTCATCGGACATGGTCCCAGTCTGCCCCTTTCCTCGGACAGTCGCGAACCGCCCTCCGCCGGCGCGAGGTCAGGCCGACACCAGCGGGGTCAGCGACGCCAGCAGGTGACCGACTCCGGCGAGGTCAGCGCGAGACGGCGCGGGCAATGGCCCACACCAGGCCGCCCACCGTCGCCGCCGCGGCGACCGCGAGAGCGAGAGCGCCCGCGGGATTCTCGTCGGCGAGACGACGCAGCTTGACGGACGTGCGCTGGTACGCGCCTTCGACGCGCCGCGGCACGTTCGCCTTCACCTCGATGGCCGCGAGGGCGGCCTTGAGCTCGGCGCGCGCCGACTGCACGGGGTCGACGAGCCCAGGAGGGACGGCCGTCTTCGGCAGCGCGGGCGGGTAGGTGTCAGAGTTCGTCATCGCCGGAGCCCTTCGCGATCTTGATGTCGGTGGCCACCGCCTGCGCGGGGTTCTCCCGTGCGAGCACCTTGCGGAACTTCAGGATGCCCAGGAGCGCGAAGAACAGCACGGCCAGGACGAGGATGCCGAGCACGGCCAGCGCCGACAGCCAGACGGGCCACCAGGAGGAGAGTCCGGCGATCGCGAACACCAGCACGACGGGCACGGCCCAGAACAGGAAGAAGAGCGCGACGAGGAACCAGACCGAGCCGATACCCGCGTCCTTGGCGGTGCGCGAGATCCAGGCCTTGGCGGAGTCGATCTCGGCTTTCACGAGTCTCGTGACGAGATCCGGCAGGTCGCCGAGCAGCGTCAGCAGGCTGTCGTCGGCCCGATCCCGGAAGGGCTTGCGCGTGGGCGCGCCTTCGCGGGGCATGTCAGTCCGTTCCTACGGTGGGCTTCTTCGCCGACGCCTTGGTCGAGGCCTTCGCCGACGATGCCGTCTTCTTCGCCGCCTCGACCGCCTCCTCGGTCGCTTCCGCGAGCTCCTCGGCGGCATCCCGGCCGGTGGCGATCGCGGAGTCGAGACGCTGTCCGGGAGTCCCGGAGCCGCTGGCCGACTTCGCGATCTTGACGACGCCGTTCCACAGTGCGCCGGGGACGGCAGCTGCCTTGTCGCCGACGTATCCCTTGACCTTGGCGACCTGCTCCTGCACGGGATCGAGGTGCCAGACCTTCAGCCACTGGGTCTTGATCTGCTCGTAGCGCTCCCGTCCGGCGCGTGTTCCGAGCACGTATCCGACGCCGAGTCCGACGACGAGTCCGATCTTCCCCTTCATGGGGTCTCCTCACGTTGTTCCGGTGTGGACGCCCGAGGCGAACCAGCGGTTCGGTACCGCCGACCAGACACCCAGCGTAACGCCATATTCCGATTTCGGCATCTAGCGGTCGAGGGGGTTGACAGGCTGCCGGATCAGTCCCAGAGAAGGACGTGACGCAGTCGATCGGCCTCGTCGATCGCATCGGGGACGACCTGCGCCAGCCCGGTTCCCGCAAGCCACGCACCGACGGCGGCGATCCTCGGCACCGCACGGATCGCCGCTCGGGCCGCAGACCGCCGATCCGCCGATCCGATGACCGACGCGGGTTGCGACTGCGTGAAGCGTCCGCGGTGCGATGCCACCAGCCGAGACGGCTCCAGCGGCACGCCCAGAAGAGCGGATGCCTCCTCCAGGGCCAGACGCGCGGCACCCTCGTCGTCGAGCGCGGCGGTAGCTGCATGCTCGCCCTGCGCGCCGAACGAGACGCGCAGGACGTGACGACCGCGCGCGGCCTCACGGACCCAGCTCCACTTCGCGCTCGAGTGGGTCAGAGCCTTCGCGACGTGCGACCCGGGAACCGTGAGAACGCCGGTGCCGCGGGGAGCGGCATCGAGTTCCGGCGCTTCCACGAGCAGGGTGACGATCTCGATCTCCGGCGCATCGGCGACCTCGGTGCCGGCGAGCGCGGGCGCGATCCCGGCCAGGATTTCACGGGCGACCGACTCGGAGGTCGCGAGGATCACGGCATCCGCCTCGATCTCCACCGTCTGCGGCGCATCCGCGTCCGCTGCGGCTTCGGGATCGGCTGCGGCCTCGGGATCGGCGTGCGCGACCGCCCAGCCCTCACCTCGCGGCGAGATCGAGTACACCGGCGCTCCGACCCGCACCGCACCGCCGAGCTTCACCAGGTCGGCCACCAGACCATCGACGAGCACGCTCATGCCACCGTCGAGCCCCTCCACTGCGGCACCGGGGGCTTTCGCGGCCTGCGCCTGGTCCTTGAGCGCGGCGACCGCACCCGACAGCGCCCCCATGCGGGTGAGGGCGGCGTTCAGCCCGGGGGCCGCGACCTCGACGTCGATGTCGTCGGGCGACGCGGAGTAGACGCCGTGGGTGACAGGAGCGACCAGCCGGTCGCGCACCTTGGCACCCATCCGGGTCTCCACGAGTCGACCAAGGCTGTGGGTGTGCCCGATCGTCAGCGGCGGTCGAACGCGGTCGAGGTACGCACGCCACACCCCCGACCAGCCGATGATTCGCCGCACGTCGTCCTGGAACACGTTCGCGGGGATGCCGAGGATGCCGCCGACCGGCAGCGGTGCCGCGCGTCCACCGGGCACGCCCGACAGCCAGGCCCCGCCGGCGGCCGGAGTCACCACCCGCTCGGCGAGACCGAGCTCGTCGATCAGCGCGCGCACGGTCCCACCACGGGTCGCATAGCTCTCCGCCCCCGCATCAAGCCGGATGCCGTCGAGCTCCGCCGTGCGGATCGCCCCGCCGGCGGCATCCGTCGCTTCGAGCACGGTGACGCGCATGCCGACCTTTGCGCATTCGCGGGCGGCGACGAGGCCGGAGATCCCTCCGCCGATCACGACAACGTGCGTGCGCGCCGCGCGGGCTGCGAGATCGGCGGGGGCGGCCAGGTCACCGGGGACGTCAGTCATGCCTCAATCCTTTCACCGTCGGCGACCGGGGCCGCCGCGCGCGGACAGCTGCCGCGTGGTCAGCTGCGCTTGCGGATCTCGCGCAGCACGATCTGCTCGGGGCACACCGTCGAGAGGAAGTCGCCGACGGAGAGCGCGAGGCGCTCCCCCACGAGCGAATACAGGATTCGGTTGGCGTCGCGGCGCTCGGTGATCAGGCCGGCCTGGCGCAGCACACCGAGGTGGCGTGAGATGGTCGGTCCACTGGCCGAGAAGCGGGAGGCGATCTCGCCGGCCGCGAGCTCCCCGTCTTTCAGGTCTTGGAGGATCTGGCGGCGGGTGGGATGGGCCAGAGCCGCGAAGATGTCCGACGCACTGTCTGTCATATTTGCAATATAGCATCACTGCTAATTACTATGTAGCCGATTAGCTCACAAGCGAAGGAGAGCATCATGCGGGTCGCCATCACCGGAGGAACCGGGTTCGTCGGTCGTCATCTCGCGGATCGACTCGAGGATCCCGTCGTGATCTCGCGGCGAAGCGGAGTCCCGATCACCGATGTCGATGCGCTCGCCGACGCCTTCGCAGGCTGCGACGTCGTCGCGCACTGCGCCGGCATCAACCGCGAGATCGGCGAGCAGACCTTCGAGCGCGTCCACGTCGAGGGCACCAGGGCCGTGGTCGAGGCGGCGCGTCGCGCCGGAGTCCAGCGCATCGTGATGGTCAGCTTCCTCCGCGCCCGGCCGGACTGCGGCTCGCCGTACCACGAGTCCAAGTGGGCGGCGGAGGAGATCATCCGCTCCTCCGGAACCCCGCACACGATCCTCAAGTCGGGGATGATCTACGGACCCGGCGACCACATGGTCGACCACGTCACCAAGGCCGTCCGGACGATCCCGTTCTTCTGGACCGTCGGCTACCGCGAACGCACCGCCCGCCCCGTGCCTCTCGACGATGTGGTGGACGTGCTCCTCGCCGCGATCGAGGGACGCATCCCCGACCCGACGATCGCCGTGATGGGCGCGGATGAGGTGACGCTCGGCGAGGCGATCCGCCGCATCGCCCGCGTCGCGGGGCGTCGCCCCGCCTACCTCCCGGTGCCGGTGTGGACGATCCGCGTGCTCGCTCAACTGACGGAGTGGCTCATGGTCACCCCACTCGTCGCGAAGGCGCAGGCGCGCATGCTCGCCGAAGGCGTGAGCGAGGCTGCTCCCCCGGCGCCGGAGGCGCCCGTCGGCATCCGTCCCTCGCGCCCGTTCAGCGACGAGAGCATCCGCACGGCACTCCCGGAGGGGCGGTTCACGCTCGCCGATCTCCGGCTCGCCGCGCCACGGCGGCGCCGCTGACAGCCGTCAGATCGCGTGCACCAGCTCGACGATGCGGGTGAGCTGATCCGGGTCGGTCTCCGGGGGCACACCGTGACCGAGGTTGACGATGTGGCCGCGAGCGGCGCGTCCTCGCTCGACGACATCGCGCACGTGCGCCTCGAGCACGGGCCACGGTGCGCCCAGCAGCGCGGGGTCGATGTTGCCCTGCAGCGTCACGTCGGGGCCGACGATCGCCGCGGCCTCGTCGAGCGGGACCCGCCAGTCGACACCGACCCCGTCGGCCAGGCCGTCGAGCGCCATGTCGGCGAGGAACGGCCCGGTGCCGACCCCGAAGTGGATGGTGGGCACGCCGATGCCGTCGAGTGCGGCGCGCGAGTGCGGCGCGACGAACTCGCGATAGTCGGCGACGCTGAGCGACCCCGCCCACGAATCGAAGAGCTGCACGACGGATGCTCCGGCGTCGCGCTGCGTCTCGAGGAAGCGCCGTGAGACCTGGGCCAGCCACCCCGCGAGGCGGTGCCAGGACGCCGGGTCGGCGTGCATCATGCCGCGGGCGCGGAGGTGCTCCTTCGAGGGCCCGCCCTCGACGAGGTAAGCGGCCAGCGTGAAGGGCGCTCCGGCGAAGCCGATGAGGGGCGTGTCACCGAGCTCATCGGTGACGAGGCCGACCGCCGCGGCGATGGCCGTGCCGTCGAGGTCGGCGGGGTCGATCGCGGTGATCCGCTCGACGTCGGATGCCGTGCGCACGGGGTTCGCGAACACCGGACCGCGGCCGGGCTCGATCTCCACCTCTACACCGGCGAGGCGCAGCGGGATGACGATGTCGCTGAAGAAGACGGCGGCGTCGACGCCGTGCCGACGGACCGGCTGCAGCGTGATCTCGGCCGCGAGGTCGGGGGTGAGGCAGGCGTCGAGCATCCGCGTGCCGACGCGGAGTTCGCGGTACTCGGGGAGAGACCGTCCCGCCTGGCGCATGAACCACACGGGCGCATGGTCGGGGCGGTGTCCTGCGAGGGCGCGCAGCAGCGGAGCGTCGGAAAGGGCCATGCCTCCATCCTCCCATCCACCCCCGACGTGCACCTGTGGGCGCTCGGCGTCTGAGGCAGGCGTAGAATCTACGTGTGCTGCTGTGTGTCACGGCGAGTCACAAGACCGCCTCCTTCGACCTGCTCGAACGCCTGAGCCGCACCCCCGACGACGTCGCCCCCACTCTCGTAGAGCTGGCTTCGTGCGTGCAGGGGGCCGTGGTGCTCGCGACGTGCAACCGCTTCGAGGCGTACGTCGAAATCGACGAGCCCGTCACCGCGGCCGGCGCCGTGGGCGTCGAGGCCGTGCTCGAAGCGGTCGAGTCCGCCACCGGCATCCCCGCCGCCGACCTCGACGGCGCGTACGAGGTGCACTCCGGCCGCCACGTCGCCGAGCATCTGTTCTCCGTGGCCTCAGGCCTCGAGTCGGTCGTCTCCGGCGAGGGAGAGATCGCCGGTCAGGTGCGCCGCGCGCTGAAGTCCGCCCGCAAAGGCGGTACCACCTCTCCCGAGCTCGAACGCTTGTTCCAGCGCGCCAGTCAGGCGCAGCGCAAGGTCAAGAACGTCACCGCGCTCGGCCGCGCGGGCCGCTCGCTCGTGCGCCTCGCACTCGAGCTCGCCGACAGCCGGATCGCCGACTGGTCGGCCGAGAAGGTGCTGCTCGTCGGCACCGGCGCCTACGCGGCCGTCACCCTCGCGACGCTGCGCGAGCGCGGCGCCGAGAACATCTCGGTGTACTCGCCTTCGGGCAGGGCGCAGATCTTCGCCGCGAAGCACGGCATCCGTCCGATCTCCGAGGCGGAGTACGCACGCACCGCCGCGACGTCGAGCCTGCTGATCACGTGCACGTCGGCGACCGAGCCCGTGCTCGGCCCCGAGCACCTGCAGGTGCCGGTCGGCCTCGCTCCCGTCGGATGCCCTGTGGGCGCGCACAGCCGCCTCGTGGTCGACCTCGGCATGCCGCGCAATGTGGACCCGGCCGTCGCGACCCTCGAGGGCACCGCGTTGCTCGATCTCGAGACCATCCGTCTGCACGCGCCGCTCGAGGAGCTGCAGGCGACGGATGCCGCACGCAGCGTCGTGCGCGAGGCCGCGGAGACGTTCCACGTGGTCGGCTCCCGCCAGAGCGTGACGCCGTCGGTGGTGGCGCTGCGATCGCACATCTTCTCGCTGCTCGACTCGGAGATCGATCGCGCGCGTGCGCGCGGCGACGAGGACGGCAAGGTCGAGCAGGCGCTTCGCCACCTCGCGGGCGTGCTGCTGCACACTCCGACCGTGCGTGCCCACGAACTCGCCGCGGCCGGCCGTGCCGACGAGTTCACCACGGCACTGGCGACGCTGTATGGTGTCGAGCCCGCCATCGCTGCTCTCGATGAGGACGCTGCGACCGCCTGACACCCTGCGCTCCGGCTGGCAGACTGGGAGCATGGCCCTTCACATCACCGGAGACACCGCCGCCGACGACCTGCTCACGAACAACCCGCTGGCTCTGCTGGTCGGGATGCTCCTCGACCAGCAGGTGCCCATGGAGACCGCGTTCGCCGGTCCGCTGAAGATCGAGCAGCGCACGGGAGCAGCGGATGCTGCGGCGATCGCCGGCATGGACCCCGAGCAGTTCCTCGAGGCGTTCAAGGAGACGCCGGCGGTGCATCGGTTCCCCGGCTCGATGGCTGCCCGCGTGCAGACGCTCTGCCAGACCCTCGTCGATGACTGGGGCGGGGATGCGGCTGCGCTCTGGACCTCCGGCGACCCCGACGGATCCGAGGTCTTGAAGCGGCTCAAGAAGCTCCCCGGATTCGGCGAGCAGAAGGCGAAGATCTTCCTCGCCCTGCTCGGCAAGCAGTACGGCTTCACCGGAGCGGGCTGGCGCGAGGCCGCAGGAGATTACGGCGTCGACGGCTCGTTCCGCAGCGTCGCCGACATCGTCTCGCCCGAGTCGCTGACGAAGGTGCGCGAGCACAAGAAGGCTATGAAGGTTGCCGCGGCGCGGAGCAATGCGACGGAGGAGCGTTGATGCGTGCCGCGGCAAGGTTGAAGCCGAAACCCCCCAAGGCCGGCAGCTGATGCAACCCACTGGGGATGACGTCGCGGGGCTCATCGCGCGAGCGACTCCGGCGATCCGCCGTCGGGATGCCGAGACGTTGACCGCGCTGATGCAGGAGGTGTCCGGTCGCGAGCCCGCGACCTGGGGCACGATCATCGGCTTCGGCTCGTGCCATTATCGGTACCCGACCGGCACTGAGGGTGACAGCGGCCTGCTCGGCTTCGCGCCTCGGAAGGCGGCGACGACGATCTACCTCTTCGAGGGCGCCGACGCGCACGCCGAGGCACTCGCCCAGCTTGGTCCGCACACGACCGGCGCCGGATGCCTCTACATCAACGACCTCGAGCAGGTCGATCTCGGCGTCCTGCGCGGCATCCTCGAGCGATCGCTCGCCTGGATGGAAGCCGGCGGCACCGAGCAGGCGCAGATCACCGTCACGGGCTGACGCGGCGAGCGACCGGGTCAGCCGCGAATTCGGGCTGAGTCCCTGCACGGATGCCGAGCACGATCGCGATGACGCCGAGCAGCAGCATGCCGGCGCCGGGCACCTCGTAGAGGACGCGTTGGAGCACTGCGGAGGGGCCGCCGAACCCGATCGCGAGCGTTGCTGTCGACGAGAGCACCGACAGCGCGAGCACACAGGCCGGTGCCCAGCTCCACGGCCTCGGCAGTGCAGCGACGGCACCGATCAGGATGACCGCAACGACGGTCACCGCGAACAGCAGCGCCTGGTAGGGGATCATGACCGCCAAGTACGCATCTTCCTGCGCGTGGAGGTTCCCCGGATCATCGGGCACGAGTCCCGAAAGGAACGTCGGCAGCGGCGGAGCCGCCATCGCCACCTGAAGCAGCACGATGGTCGAGGCGAACGGCCGCCTGCGGGTGATGCTTCCGGCGCGACCGAGGCCGACGACGAGCACCAGCACTGCGAGTGCCCACAGCACGTCTTTCGCCGCGTGGTACGGCGCGAGCTCGAATCGAGCCGCGAACCCGACCGACGCCGCCAGAGCCATGAGGATGCCGCCCACCACCCACGTTCGCCGTCGCTGTCGCGCCTCCTCGGTCATGGCCCCACTCTATCCAGCGGCCGGGCGGCAGCATCCGTCGCCCCGGGTCGAGGCCCCCGTTGAACTACGACGCCCCCGCTGGTTCACGTGAATCAGCGGTGTCATGTCGCAGGACATCGGTGACGTTTCTGGATCAGGACATCGGTGACGGTTTCGGGGTTCTTGGTGGTGACACTTCTGGGCTCGGATTGAGCGGTGACGAAGAACGAGCCGCTCGATCCCCGTGTCCGTCTTGCGATCGCTCGGTGGCCGGACGACGCACCACGAGGGGCGGTGACGGCGTTTTGTGAGGAGTATCAGATCTCACGGAAGACGTTCTATCTGCTGCGTCGTCGAGCGGTCGTTGATGGTGAGGCCGCGGTACTGGCGCCTCGGTCTCGCCGTCCGCGGGCGAGTCCGACACGGATCAGTGATGAGGTGAAGCGGCAGGCGATCGACGTGCGTGCCGCGTTGGAACGGTCAGGGTTGGATCACGGACCGATCAGCGTGCACGACAAAATGCGATCGACGGGGCTCATGGCTCCCTCGATCGCCGCGCTGGGCAGGATCTTCCGTGAGGCAGGGGTCGCACGATTCGAGCCGAAGAAGAAGCCTCGGGCGGCATATCGACGATTCGTCTATCCAGCGCCGAACGCATGCTGGCAGCTCGACGCGACCGAGTACGTCCTGCACGGAGGCCGTAAGTGTGTGATCTTCCAACTCGAAGACGATCATTCCCGTCTCGCTGTCGCGTCACACGCGGCAGCATCAGAGACCGCAGAAGACGCTCTCGTCGTGTTCCGCAAGGGAGTGAGCGCCCGCGGAGTCCCGCAGCGCCTCCTCACCGACAACGGGCTCGCGCTGAACCCCTCGCGACGCGGATGGCAAGGGCAACTCGTCACCTACGCGGCCTCGCTCGGAGTGGAAGCAATCACGGGCAAGCCCTACAAACCGACCACTCAGGGCAAGAACGAACGCTTTCATCAGACGCTGTTCCGCTGGCTCGACAAGCAACCCCTCGCGGACTCCCTCGACATGCTTCAGGCTCAGATCGACGAGTTCGACCACATCTACAACACCGAACGCCCGAACCAGGCACTGCCCGGACGGCTCACACCGCAACAAGCATGGGACGCCACCCCCACCGCGCAAGCACCCCGCCCGATTCCCGCG
>NZ_JBJDRJ010000049.1:0-23548 GCF_044987415.1 Microbacterium sp. ZW T5_45
GTTTCGGCGGCCATAGCGTGAGGGAAACGCCCGGTTACATTCCGAACCCGGAAGCTAAGCCTCACAGCGCCGATGGTACTGCAGGGGGGACCCTGTGGGAGAGTAGGACACCGCCGGACTCCTTTTAGTCAAAATGGCCACCCATCGATGGGTGGCCATTTTGCATTTACGCCCATATATTTCACAGAGGAGCATCATGCCGGAAGAGGAAGAGCGCCGTCCGCGTCGCAACGACGACAACAGAGGACCGCGCCGCGATTCCGCAGGCTCTTCCCATGATGGTGGTGCCTCGCGTCGTGAGGGTGGTTATAGCCGTGACGGCGGTCAGCGTCGTGAGGGTGGTTACAACCGTGACGGCGGTGCTCCGCGCCGCGAGGGCGGCTATTCCCGCGATGGAGGTCAGCGCCGCGAGGGCGGCTATTCCCGTGACGGCGGTCAGCGCCGCGAAGGTGGTTACAACCGTGATGGTGGTGCCCCTCGTCGTGAGGGTGGTTACAACCGTGACGGCGGCCAGCGCCGCGAGGGCGGGTACTCCCGTGACGGTGGTGCTCCGCGCCGCGAGGGTGGTTACAACCGTGACGGCGGCCAGCGCCGCGAGGGCGGGTACTCCCGTGACGGTGGTGCTCCGCGCCGCGAGGGCGGCTATTCCCGTGACGGCGGTCAGCGCCGCGAAGGCGGTTACAGCCGTGATGGTGGTGCCCCTCGTCGTGAGGGTGGTTACAGCCGTGATGGTGGTGCTCCGCGCCGCGAGGGCGGTTATTCCCGTGACAGCGGTCAGCGTCGTGAGGGTGGTTACAGCCGTGATGGTGTTGCCCCTCATCGTGAGGGTGGTTACAACCGTGACGGCGGCCAGCGCCGCGAGGGCGGGTTCTCCCGTGATGGTGGTGCTCCTCGTCGTGAGGGCGGGTACTCCCGTGACGGCGGTGCTCCGCGCCGCGAGGGCGGTGCGCCTCGTCGTGAGGGCGGGTTCTCCCGTGATGGCGGTGCGCCTCGTCGCGAGGGCGGTTACAGCCGTGACGGCGGTCAGCGCCGAGAAGGCGGGTACTCCCGTGACGGTGGTGCTCCTCGTCGTGAGGGCGGCTACAACCGCGACAATCGTCCCCGCCGGGATGATGACCGGCCCGCCCGGTCGTTCCCGCAGCGTGGGGGAGCGGAGCGCGAACGCTCTGTCATCGACCGCGGCGATCGGCCTCGTCACAACGATCCCGTCATCCCCGAGGACGTCACCGCACGCGACCTCCACGGGTCTGCTCGTAACGAGCTGAAGACCCTCAGCAAGGAGAACGCCGAGCGGGTCGCGCGTCACCTGGCCATGGCGTCACGTCTCATCGACGAAGACCCGGAACTCGCGCACGAGCATGCCCTCGCGGCATCCCGCAGCGCCGGTCGCATCGCGATCGTCCGCGAGACCCTCGGCATCACCGCGTACGCGACGGGCGACTTCGCACTTGCTCTCCGCGAGCTGCGCACGTACCGGCGCATCTCCGGCAACGACGATCAGATCGCACTCATGGTCGACAGTGAGCGCGGCATCGGTCGACCCGACCGTGCACTCGAGACCGGTCGTTCAGTCGATCGCTCGACCCTCGACACTCCGGTCCGTGTCGCACTGGCCATCGCGATGTCCGGCGCCCGCCTCGACCAGGGCGACCTCGAACTCGCACTCGGTGAACTCGAGATCCCCGAGCTCGACCCGGACCGCGCGTTCGAGTGGAGTCCTGCGCTGTTCGCGGCTCGGGCCGCGGTTCTCGAGGACCTCGGACGTGACGAGGAAGCAGCCTTCTGGGCGCGCCGTGCCGACGTCGCTGCCGAGGCCCTCGGTGTCGACGAGGCCGGCGACGAGGAGATCATCGTCGAGGACGGACTCATCGAGGACGAGTTCCTCGATGACGATGTTCTCGATGAGGTCGAGCCTGCGCAGGGTGCGGAGGAGACGGCACCCACGTCCGAGGACGAGGAGGTCGAAGATGAGGACGGAGCCGGCGAGGAGTCCGCGGACTCCGACGATGCCGAGTCGACGGACATCGAGCCCGAGCCCACCGTGGAGGACGAAGTCCGCGAACTGCTCGGCGAGGACGAGGACGAGCACAGCGACGCCGCCGCATCCGACGAGCAGAGCGGCGACGAGGACCGCGACTGATGGGCATCTTCTCGAAGAAGCAGACACCGCGGACCCCGTTGGACGGCATCGATACGGTCCTCGCTGACCTCGACGGCGTCGTCTATGCGGGCCCCGGCGCGCTGCCGTACGCGATCGAGAGCCTGAACCGGGCGGCCACCAGTGCCCGGCTCGGGTACATCACCAATAACGCCTCTCGCACCGACGCGTCGGTCGCCGAGCATCTCACGAGCCTCGGTCTCACCGTGGCCCCTTCGGACGTCGTCACCAGTCCGCAGGCGGCGATGCGGCTGCTCGCCGATCTCGTCCCCGCTCCGGCGACCATCATGGTCGTCGGCGGCGACGGGCTGGTCGACGAGGTGCAGAAGGCCGGATACACCGTGACCCGCAGCGCGGAGGACTCGCCGGCAGCCGTCGTGCAGGGCTTCGCGCCCGAGGTCGCCTGGACGGATCTCGCCGAGGCGGCTTTCGCGCTCAAGGTCCCCGAGGACGAGGGCGGCATCCCCTGGATCGCCACCAACACCGACTGGACGATCCCGCGCGAGCGCGGTGTCGCGCCCGGGAACGGAACCCTGGTCTCCGCCGTGCACACCGCCATCGGACGCCTCGCCACGGTCGCCGGCAAGCCCGAGGTTCCGATCTTCGAAGAGGCCAAGACTCGGTTCGACGCGAAGAAGGCCCTCTTCATCGGCGACCGGCTCGACACGGACATCCTCGGAGCGGTGCGCGCGGGGATCGACTCCGCGCTCGTCCTCACCGGGATCGATCGGCCCAAGCACGTGCTCGCCGCCGCCGAGGATTCACGACCGACGTACATCCTCAGCGACCTGCGCGAGCTGCACGAGCCCTACCCGGTCGCCACCGAGAAGGACGGCGCTCACTGGGTCAACGGTGCGGGCGTTCGTGTCACCGGCGGCGAGGTCGAGATCATCGCCGAGGGTGATGCGCAGATCGATCTGCTCCGCGCCGGAGCCGCCGCGATCTGGGCGTCCGGCACACCCGTCTTCGTGCTTCGCGTGCCTGAGCGGCTCTACGACGATCCATTCCACCGTCCCTGACGTGGCGAGGTCGGCGCGTCGGACGCCCCGCGTACAGTAGGACTGTGAGAGAAGAGACGACGACTGCGCCGACCGACGGCCTCTGGAGCCGCCTGCGCCTCATCGAGGGGCAGCCGCTCGCCGACCGTGCCGAGGCGTACTCGGCACTGCACGACGACCTCGCACGCCGCCTCGAGAACGGCGTGCGCCACGACTCGTCTGCCGCCCGATGACGCGTCTCGACGCCGAACTCGCCGCCCGCGGTCTCGCTCGTTCGCGAACCCACGCCTCGACCCTCATCGCCGACGGATTGGTGAGTGTCGACGGACGTCCGGTCGTGAAGCCGTCGACCGCTGTCACCGACACGACCGAGATCGCCGTCGCGGCCACCGACCACTATGTGAGCAGGGCGGCGCACAAGCTGATCTCCGCGCTTGACGTCTTCGACGTTCCCGTCACCGGGCGGCTCGCCCTCGACATGGGCGCTTCGACGGGCGGCTTCACGCAGGTGCTCCGAGAACGCGGAGCGCGCCGCGTGCTGGCCGTGGACGTCGGACACGATCAGCTCTCGGCATCCGTCGCCGCAGATCCGGGTGTCGTGCCGGTCGAGGGCTACAACGTCCGTCACATGACGCCGACGAACCTCGCCGAGGCGACGGGGGAGCCGGACGCACCCGAGCTGATCGTCGGCGATCTCTCCTTCATCTCCCTCGAACTCGTGCTGCCGGCCGTCGCCCTGGTCGCCGCCCCCGGCGCGGACGTTGTTCTTCTGATCAAGCCCCAGTTCGAAGTCGGGCGCACAGCCGTCCGCGGCGGCCTGGTCACTGATCCCGCCACGCGCGCGGATGCCGTCGCTCGCACGGTCTGGAGCGCCTGGGACTCCGGGCTCGGCATGCGGGGCATCACGGCCTCGCCGATCCTCGGAACTCACGGCAACGCGGAGTACCTCGTCCATCTCGCGCCGGGGCGGGGCACGGATCCGTCAGAATGGTCAGACCGCATCAACGCACTGGCAGGGAGCAGATGAACGAGCGCAACATCCTGGTCGTCGCACACGCTGGCCGTGAGGACACGGTCGATGCGGCGCACAGGGTGATCGACGAACTCCGCGGCGCCGGTGCACGACCCGTGCTCGCCGCCGACGACCGCGAGGAGCTCGCCGCCGTGGATCCGCTGTTCGCCGGCATCGATGTCCTCGGCGACACGGTCGACCAGGCCGACCTCGAGCTCGCGATCGTCCTCGGGGGAGACGGGACGATCCTGCGCGCCGCCGAGCTCGTGCGGGGTTCGGAGGCGCCGGTGCTCGGTATCAACATGGGCCACGTCGGCTTCCTCGCCGAGATCGACCGCGACCACATGGACGCGGCGGTGCGCCGGGTCATCGACCGCGACTACGAGGTCGAGGAGCGCCTCGCCCTGTCGGTGCGCGTCAAGGACGCAGCGGGTGAGGTCATCTACGAGACCTGGGCGCTCAACGAGGCTACGGTGGAGAAGGCCAGCCGGGAGCGCATGATCGAGGTCGTCCTCGAGATCGACGGACGTCCGCTGTCGAGCTTCGGCTGCGACGGCATGGTCGTGTCCACGCCGACCGGCTCCACGGCATACAACTTCTCCGCCGGGGGACCGGTCATCTGGCCGAGCGTCGAGGCGATCGCTGTCGTTCCGCTCTCCGCGCACGCCCTGTTCGCGAAGCCACTGGTCGTCAGCCCCGACGCGGCTGTCGCGATCGAGATGCTCGAGGGCACGTCCGGCGCCGGCATCCTCTGGTGCGACGGCCGGCGCTCGCACGACCTGCCGCCCGGCGCCCGCGTCGTCGTACGCCGATCATCGCGTCCGGTGCGTCTCGCGCGACTGCACCCGACCGCCTTCACGAACAGGCTGGTGCGCAAGTTCCGGTTGCCCGTCGAGGGCTGGCGCGGCCAGACGGCAGGAGGATCGCAGGCATGATCGAAGAGATGAGGATGCAGGGGCTCGGCGTGATCGCCGATGCTGTATTGCCACTGGGCCCCGGATTCACTGCGATCACCGGTGAGACCGGCGCGGGCAAGACGATGGTCGTCACCGGCCTCGGGCTTCTGCTCGGGCAGCGCGCCGATTCGGGCGCCGTGCGTTCGGGCTCGGGACAGGCGTCGGTGGCCGGCGTCTGGATCGTGCCCGAGAAGGGCGAGGTCGCCGACATCGTCGCCGACGCGGGCGGCGAGCTGGAGCCCGCCGGCGCGGGATCGGCCGAGCTGTATGTCTCCCGCACCCTCAGCGCCGAAGGGCGCAGTCGTGCGAGCGTGGGAGGACGCGCTGCGCCCGCGGGCGTCTTGTCGGCCCTTGCTGAAGAGCTCGTCGTGGTGCACGGGCAATCCGAGCAGCTGCGGCTCAAGTCCAGTGCGGCGCAGCGTGACGCTCTCGATCGGTTCGGTGGAGCACCCATCGCCACCGCGCTGAGGGCCTATGAGACCGCGTACACGCGCTGGCGCGAACTGGATGCCGAGATCGTCGACATCACGGAGAACCGCGACCGACGTGCCGAGGAAGCGGCTCGGCTCCGAGACGCGCTCGCTCTCATCGAGGCCACGGCACCCGAGGCGGGGGAGGATGACGAGCTCACCGCGAGGGCAGAGCGCCTCGCCAACGCCGAGGCGCTGCGACTCGCGGTATCCGTTGCTCACAGTGCGCTCTCGAACGAAGAGGGCGACACCGACGTCGCGGGACTGCTCGGCGAAGCGCGTCGCGTGCTCGAACGGGTCACCGATCCGACGCTCGCCGATCTCGCGCAGAGCCTCACCGACATCGGCTATCGGGTGTCCGACATCGCCGTACAGCTGTCGGCGTACCTCGCCGACCTCGACGAGTCGGGGCCGCACGAACTGGCAGCCGTGGAGGAGCGACGTGCGGCGCTCGGTGCGCTCGTGCGCGCGCACGGATCGCTCGATGCAGCTCTCGAGCTCTGGCGCACGGGCTCCGCGCGTCTCGCGGAGCTCGACGACGACGGTGACAGGATCGAACGCCTCGAGGCCGAGCGCGACGCCGCACGCAAGGTCCTCGATGACAGGGCCGCTGCTCTCACCGCCGCCCGCACCGCGGCGGCGAAGCGACTCGGTGCCGCGGTGACGAAGGAGCTCACGGCGCTGGCCATGCCGGATGCCCGGCTCGAGGTCACCGTGACCTCCGGATCCGAGAGCACACACGGTCGCGACGACATCGCGATCCTGCTCGCACCGCACCCCGGCGCCGAGCCGCGCTCGGTCGCCAAAGGCGCGTCCGGCGGCGAGCTCTCGCGGGTCATGCTGGCGATCGAGGTCGTCATCGCCGCCACCGACCCCGTGCCGACCTTCGTGTTCGACGAGGTGGATGCCGGCATCGGCGGTGCGGCGGCGATCGAGGTGGGGCGCCGACTCGCCCGGCTCGCCGAGAAGTCGCAGGTGATCGCCGTCACGCATCTCGCCCAGGTCGCCGCCTTCGCCGGCAACCATCTCACGGTCGTGAAAGCGAACGACGGCGCCGTCACCGCCTCCAGCGTGCGACGTCTGGAGGGGGAGGAACGCGAGGCGGAGATGGCGCGACTGCTCTCCGGGCTCACCGATTCCGACGCCGCTCTCACCCATGCCCGAGAACTTCTCAGCCTCGGCGCCTCCACCGACTGATAGGATAAAAGCCCGTGATGAACTCTTCTTCTGCGGGACCCAAGAACGACACCGAGCAGCGCTCATTCACCACGAAGCACATCTTCGTGACAGGTGGTGTCGTCTCTTCTCTGGGTAAGGGGCTCACCGCCGCCAGCCTCGGCAACCTCCTCACCGCACGCGGTCTGCGTGTCGTGATGCAGAAGCTCGACCCGTACCTCAACGTCGATCCCGGAACGATGAACCCGTTCCAGCACGGCGAGGTCTTCGTCACCGACGACGGCGCCGAGACCGACCTCGACATCGGCCACTACGAGCGCTTCCTCGACATCAACCTGTCGCAGGCCGCCAACGTCACCACCGGGCAGATCTACTCGCAGGTCATCGCACGCGAGCGTCGCGGCGAGTACCTCGGCGACACCGTGCAGGTCATCCCGCACATCACCGACGAGATCAAGCGCCGCATGCGCCTGCAGGCGACGGAGGACCCGCGTCCCGACGTGATCATCACCGAGGTCGGCGGTACGGTCGGTGACATCGAGTCGCAGCCGTTCCTCGAAGCCGCCCGTCAGCTGCGGCACGAGCTCGGCCGCGATAACGTCTTCTTCGTGCACGTCTCGCTGGTGCCGTTCATGGGCGCCTCCGGTGAGCAGAAGACCAAGCCGACCCAGCATTCGGTCGCGGCTCTCCGCCAGGTCGGCATCCAGCCCGACGCGCTCGTGCTGCGCAGCGACCGCCCTGTGAGCGAGAGCAACCGCAACAAGATCGCGCTGATGTGCGACGTCGACGCCGAGGGCGTCATCAACACGGTCGACCTGCCGAGCATCTACGACATCCCCTCGACGCTGAACGCACAGGGCCTCGATTCCTACATCGCCCGTCGGCTCGGCCTCACCGACAAGGTGACCGACGTCGACTGGTCGCGCTGGCAGAAGGTTCTCGACGCCGTGCACAACCCCAAGCACGAGGTCACGATCGGTCTGGTCGGGAAGTACATCGACCTGCCGGACGCCTACCTCTCGGTCACCGAGGCGATCAAGGCCGGTGGCTTCGCCCACGAGACCAAGGTCAACATCCGCTGGATCCCGTCCGACCTGTGCGAGACCCTCGAGGGCGCCACCGAGAACCTCGGTTCGCTCGACGGCATCTGCGTGCCCGGCGGCTTCGGCATCCGCGGCATCGAGGGCAAACTCGGCGCGCTGAAGTTCGCGCGCGAGCAGGGCATCCCGACCCTGGGTCTCTGCCTCGGACTGCAGTGCATGGTCATCGAGTACGCCCGCGACGTCGCCGGCATCGCCGGCGCCTCGTCGAGCGAGTTCGACCCCGAGACCAGCGAGCCGGTCATCGCGACGATGGCGGAGCAGGTGGAGATCCTCGACGGCGGCGACCTCGGCGGCACGATGCGCCTCGGCCTGTACCAGGCCGCTCTCGCAGAGGGCTCGCTCGCCCGCGAGGTGTACGGAGCGCCGGTCGCCTCCGAGCGCCACCGCCACCGTTACGAGGTCAACAACGCGTACCGTTCGCGCCTCGCGGATGCCGGCCTGGTCTTCTCCGGCCTCAACCCGGAGCTCGACCTCGTCGAGTACGTCGAGCTGCCGCGCGACGTGCACCCGTACTACATCGCGACTCAGGCGCACCCCGAGCTGCGCTCGCGTCCGACCGACCCGCACCCGCTGTTCCGCGGTCTCGTGGGCGCCGCCATCGAGCGTCACCGCGCCAGCGAGCTGTTCGACGTGGATGCTGCCGATGCCTGAGTCCGCCGCACTCCGCGACGAGCCCTTCGAACCCGAGGTCGTGCACAGCGACCTCGCGTTCGAGGGAGCGGTGTGGGACGTCCGCGATGATCGCGTCCGCTACGGCGACGGAGAGATCCGCCGCCAGTACGTCGCCCACACGGGCGCGGTGGCGATCCTCGCCCTCGACGACGAGGAGCGGGTGCTGCTGATCCAGCAGTACCGGCATCCGATCCGTCATCGCGATTGGGAGCTGCCCGCAGGCCTGCTCGACATCGCGGGGGAGGAGCCGCTCGAGGCGGCCCGCCGTGAGCTCGCGGAAGAGGCGGATCTCGTGGCGGACTCGTGGGAGCCCCTCGTCTCGAGCTGGACCACACCCGGCGGCAACGACGAGATCATCCACATCTTCCTGGCGACGGGTCTGTCGGCTGCACCGACCGCACACGATCGCGAAGGCGAGGAAGCGGACATCCGCATCGAGTGGGTGCCCCTCGACGACGCCGTCGCCGCGGTGCTCGAGGGACGGATGCGCAACGGCATCCTCGGCATCGGCGTCATGGCGGCGACGTTGAGGCTCCGCGCCCGGGGCTGACCGTGGAGCTCGAGCGCGCGCTCGACGCGTACCTGCGTCACGTGACGATCGAACGCGGGCTCAGCGATCACACGATCGCCGCCTACCGTCGAGACCTCGGCGGCTATACGGCCTGGCTCGCTGAGGCGGGGATCACGGACACCGGCGAAGTGACGCCGGCTCTGGTCGGTCGGTTCATCGCCGAGCGCTCCTCGGCAGATCCTCGGCCCGCGGCCACGAGCCTCGCCCGGTTGCAGTCGTCGGTGCGCGGGTGGCATCGCTTCCTCGCACGTGAAGGCGTGGAGCAGGACGATCCCAGCGGACGGCTGCGACCGCCGAAGGCCCCGCAGCGCCTCCCCAAGGCGCTGACCATCGATCAGGTGGAGCGCCTGCTCGCCGCGCCCTCGGCGGAGGAGCCCGTCGGCATCCGCGATCGCGCGCTGCTCGAGCTGCTCTACGCCACCGGCGCCCGCGTGTCAGAGGCCGTCGGGCTTGACGTCGACGACCTCGCGCACGGTGACGTGCTCCGTCTGCGGGGGAAGGGGTCGAAGGAACGGATCGTCCCGATCGGCTCGTATGCCCGATCGGCCGTCGACGCCTACCTGACGCGCGTACGGCCGGGTCTCGCCGCGAAGGGACGTGCGTCGTCCCGGCTGTTCCTCGGGGCGAGAGGTGCTCCCCTCTCGCGACAGAGCGCGTGGCTCGTCATCAGGGCCGCGGCGGAGCGGGCGCAGATCACCGCCGAGGTGTCGCCGCACACACTCCGGCACTCTTTCGCGACCCACCTCCTCCAGGGCGGCGCGGATGTCCGTGTCGTGCAGGAACTGCTGGGGCATTCGTCGGTCGCCACGACCCAGATCTACACGCACGTCTCCGTCGACGCCCTTCGTGACATCTACTCGACATCTCATCCTCGGGCGGTATGACCCGGCGCAGAATGTCCCCCAAAAGGCGGACGCGCTGGTCGGAGCCGCTCGTTTATGCTTTCTCGGTATGCACCTTCCTGCCGTGGGGCAGGAACCGATGAAGGAGTCACGACATGCGTTCCACCGGTCCTCTCGCGGCGGCTGCCGCGATCACCCTGGCGGTCACTCTCGCCGGATGCTCCTCCTCGGGAAACGGTGAACTCACCTATGACGACTCTCCTCTGAACAAGTACCTGTCCTCCGCTTACGGCGGCGACCTGTCCCCGGAGGAGCAGCAGAAGCAGTTCGACGAGCAGCAGCGCAAGCAGGAGGACCTGATGGCGCAGTGCATGGCGGACGAGGGGTTCGAGTACCAGCCGAACGTGCAGAGCGGGCAGTTCATCGTCTCCGACGAGGAAGAGACGCCGTGGAAGCCCGACGACAAGGAGTGGGTCGAGAAATACGGCTACGGCATGGTGAACAGCCCGTACAACGAGCAGATGCCGACCGATCAGGGCGAGGAGTACGTCGATCCGAACCAGGACTACGTCGAATCGTTGAGCGAGTCGGAGCAGATCGCATACTGGGAGACCGCCTACGGGCCGAGTCCCACGGAGGAGGAGCTCAACGAGGACGGCAGCTACGAGTACAGCTGGGAGGATGCCGGCTGCCAGGGCTGGGCCCAGCACGAGCTGCAGGGCGACGACCCGTGGCAGTCCGATGAATTCGCCGATCTCCGGGCCAAGATGGACGATTTCTGGATGTCCGGCCAGGAGGCTCCGGAGTACAAGGAACTCAATGCAGAGTGGGCCGCGTGCATGGACGAGGGCGGACAGCCCGGCTACACCGTGCAGTCCGAGCCTGCCCAGAGCATCTCGGACGAGCAGAACGAGATCTACAACGCGGCCTACGGCGACGGCAGCGTGGAGATCGATCCTGAGACGGTCGTCGACCCCGCGACGAGTCCCGAGATGAAGGCACTCGGCGAGAAGGAGATCGCGCTGGCGCTGGTCGATCTCTCATGCCGCGAGAAGACCTCGTACACGCAGGAGTCGCTGAAGATCCAGTTCGCCCGCGAGGAACAGTTCATCGCCGACAACAAGGCTGCCCTCGAGGCCTTCAAGGCTGCCGCCGAGCAGAAGAAGTGAGCGTGGGCGAGAACGAGGCCGGGGCGGAGACGATTCGGAACGAGGATGCCGACGCCCCGACGGCCGCATTCGACACCCTGCTCGAAGATGCGGATGGCGCCGACGGTGACGCGCCTGAGAAGGAAGACCTCTCCCGCGTGAGCGGCTGGCGCCGCATCCTGCGCGGGAACCGCACGCTGTGGATCGTCGCGCTCTGCGCCGTGATCAGTCTGATCGCCGGTCTGCTCGCCGGTCGTTTCCTGATCCCTCAGGCCGAGGCCGCCGAGGCGCCGGACCCCGGGTTGGTGACCGTGCCCGTCGAGTTCGGACCGCTGAGCAACGACGTCACGCTGCGTGCCGACGTCGGCTACGCGGATGCCGTGGAGGTGACGCTCGACACCACCGGGGGCGGTGTCGTCACCGGGGCGGTTCCCGAGGTCGGGGCAACGCTGAATCCGCTGTCGATCGCACTCGAGGTCGTCGGTCGCCCCGTGATCGTCCTCCCCGGTGAGCTCCCGGCGTATCGCACGCTCCGGCTCGGAGTCTCCGGACCGGACGTCCTCCAGCTCAAGCAGGCGCTCGTGAGCGTCGGGATCGACCCGGGCGACGCCGCATCGAACCTGTTCGACCAGGCGACCGCCAACGCGGTCGGCCAGCTGTACGCCCAGGCCGGGTATCCCGCTCCCGCGCCTGAGGAGGGATCGGACGATGCCGTCCGCAGCGCCGAGGAGAGCGTCAGCGCCGCGCAGAGCGGTGTCGCCCAGGCGCAGCAGGCGCTCACCGCAGCGGGCGCCGGACCGACGTCGCTCGAGAGCTGGCAGGCCGACGTCAAGGTCGCGCAGGCCGAGCAGGCACTGAACGATGCGAAGGCCGGGGTCGAAGGCGTCTCGGTGCAGCAGGCCGAGTGGGATCTGAAGACCGCGAAGCTCGAGCGCGACCAGCTGTGGGCGGCCAAGAACACCGGAGCGGAGAAGGCAGCGCTGGACGCGGCACGCGAGCAGGTCGACGCGGCGAACGAGTCGCTGGCGCGCGCGCGTGAAGCCGTGCTGCCCTACCTCCCCGCGGGGGAGGTGTTGTTCCTCACCGAACTGCCCCGCCGGGTCGACGCGGTGACGGTGAAGCGCGGGTCGACGATCCAGGGAGCGGTGATGACCGTGTCCGGCGCATCGGTGCGGCTGACCGGTTCTGCGGCCGAGGCCGACGCTCGGCTGCTGCAGGTCGGCGGCGAAGGCGTGTTCGAGCTTCCGGACGGAACGCAGCAGCGAGCGGTCATCACCACGCTCACGCCCGGAACGGACAGCAAGGCGCGATGGGAGGTGCTCTTCGAGCCGGACCCGCTCACCCCCGAGCAGATCACCCAGCTGCAGGGCAGCAACGTTCGCGTGCAGATCGCGGTGGGGGCGACCGACGGCGATGTGCTCTCCGTGCCGTTGGCCGCGCTGACCGCGGGGCCCGGCGGTGAGTCGCGGGTGGAGGTCGTCGAGTCCGACCCCCGCGACGGGAAGGATGCCGAGACTCGCACCGTCGTGGTCGAGACGGGACTCGCCGCCAAGGGTGCGGTGGAGATCACCCCGATCGACGGTGAGCTCGACGAGGGCGACCTCGTGGTGGTCGGGCAGTGAGCGAGGCGATCACCGAGGCCGCCACCGCGACAGTGGCGGAGCCACACGCGGAGACCGCCTCGGTCGTATCGCTGCGCGACGTGACACGGTCGTTCCCCGGTCCTCCCGAGGTGCAGGCGTTGAAAGGCGCCACGCTGGAGGTACGCCCGGGGGACTACATCTCGATCGTCGGCCCGAGCGGTTCGGGCAAGTCGACCATGCTCAACATCCTCGGGCTGCTCGATCGCCCGAGCGTCGGGGAGTACCGGCTCGACGGCGCTCTCACGGGCGACCTCACCGACGACGAGCGGGCGTCCGTCCGCGCGAAGTTCATCGGCTTCGTGTTCCAGTCCTTTCATCTGATGCCGCGGCGCACCGTGCTCGACAACGTGCTCATGCCGATGCTGTACAGCGGAGTCCCTCGTCGCGAGCGCGAACCCCGTGCTCGCGAGGCGCTGCGACGGGTGGGGCTGTCCCATCGTGTGGACTTCTTCCCGCAGTCGCTCTCGGGCGGAGAGCGTCAGCGCGTGGCGGTCGCCCGCGCCGTCGTCAGCGGGCCGAAACTGCTCCTCGCCGACGAGCCGACGGGAAACCTCGACCAGCGCACCTCGGGTGAGGTGATGTCGCTGTTCGAGGAACTGAACGACGACGGACTCACGCTGATCGTGATCACGCACGACGACAACGTCGCGCGGCGCGCGAGGCGCAGCATCCGCATCTCCGACGGCAGGCTGAGCGAACTGTGATCGCGAGGTTGCGGAGGAGGGCGAGCGGCCGCGAGAAGCCCGATGTGAAGCATGCAGACCGCTTCACATTCCAGGACCTGCTCGCAGAGGCGACCGCCGACATCGGTTCACGTCCAGCGCGTCTCGTCATGACCATCTTGGGCACCGTGCTCGGCATCGCGTCGCTGGTCGCCACGATCGGCTTCGCCCAGACGGCATCCGCTCAGATCGCCAGCCAGTTCAACGGCGCAGCATCCACCCAGGTGATCGTGACGCCGGCGACGGCGCAAGCGGGATCGAACGGCACATCCGTAGCTGCGGGGCGACTGCCGTGGGACTCCCCGCAGCGCGTCCTCCTGCTCGCGGGCGTCGAGAGCGCGAGCCTCGTCGGCGAGGTCGAGCTCGCGGAGGGCGAGACGATCACCGCGGTTCCCGTGAACGATCCGTCGGCGGCCCCGGCGGCGTCGCCGCGTCTGTACTCCTCGTCGGCCGACCTCCTCGGGACTGTCGGAGCGTCTCTCCAGACCGGGCGCTACTTCGATGCCGGGCATGACCAGCGCGGCGACCGCGTCGCGGTGATCGGCTCCCGTCTCGCGGAGAAGATCGGCATCAACCGGGTGGACTCGCAGCCTTCGATCTTCATCGGAGGCGTGGCCTACGCTGTGATCGGCATCGCGGACGGGTTCGAGCGCCGCAGTGAGCTGTTGGACGCCGTGATGATCCCAACCGGATCCGCACGCGCCGACTTCGGGCTCGCTGCCCCCAGTGAACTGGACATCCGGATCGCCGTCGGAGCGGGGCCCCAGGTGGCGGAACAGTCGGTGCTGGCGTTGCAGCCCGACGCCCCGGACACGCTCAAAGCGCAGGCGCCGTCGGGATCGTCCGACCTCAGCCAGAGCGTGCAGTCCGACGTGAACATCGTCTTCCTCATCCTCGGCGTGATCGCTCTGCTCGCCGGCGGTCTCGGCATCGCGAACGTGACGCTCCTCGGCGTGATGGAGCGCATCGGCGAGATCGGGCTTCGTCGGGCGCTCGGCGCGACCCGGCGGCAGATCGGCGCGCAGTTCATGGTCGAATCGATCGTGATCGGATTCATCGGCGGTCTGATCGGTTCGGCGCTCGGAGTGGTCGGTGTGCTCGTCGTCGCGGTCGTGCAGGGGTGGGCGCCCGTCGCCGATCCGCTCGTCGCCGTGGCCGGAGCGCTGCTCGGCGCCCTCGTCGGGTGGGGTTCCGGATGGTATCCGGCACGTCGCGCCGCACGCATCGAACCCGTCGCCGCGCTGCGCGGCGCCTGATCGGTCCGCACCGCCGCCTCTGCGCGGCGTCCTGACGCGTGTCCAACACGCCAGGGCGCCGCGCGCCGAGCCTGCCGCCGGCGTGCCTGCGACTACAATCGAGCAAGCACGAAGGAGCAGGAGAATCGGTGGCTGAGAAAGCGGTAACGTCCAGGGCGAAGGCGAAGAAGGCCGACGACACACCCATCGGACCCACCGGCCGTCCCTATCAGGGCTTTGCGATTCCCGCTCCGCTGGCCTCGCACGGTCCCGCCCGCATCATCGCCCTGTGCAACCAGAAGGGTGGCGTCGGCAAGACGACGACCTCCATCAACCTCGCCGCAGCTCTCGCGGAATACGGCCGCAAGGTCCTCGCGGTGGACTTCGATCCCCAGGGTGCGCTGTCGGCCGGTCTCGGCATCCAGACGCACGACGTCGCCACGGTCTACGACCTGTTGCTGGACACGAAGCGCGATGCGCACGAGGCGATCGTGCACACCCACGTCGACGGACTCGACGTGCTCCCCGCCAACATCGACCTCTCCGCGGCCGAGGTGCACCTCGTGAACGAAGTCGCACGGGAGACGATCCTCGCACGCGTGCTCCGCCAGGTCGCCGGCGAGTACGACGTGATCCTCATCGACTGTCAGCCCTCGCTCGGACTGCTCACCGTGAACGCGCTCACCGCCGCGCACGGCGTGATCATCCCGCTCGAATGCGAGTTCTTCGCTCTTCGTGGCGTGGCTCTGCTCATCGAGACCATCGACAAGGTGCGCGACCGCCTGAACCCGTCGATCACCATGGACGGGTTGCTGGCCACGATGTACGACCCGCGCACCCTCCACTCGCGCGAGGTGCTGGAGCGCGTCGTCGAGGCCTTCGGCGACGACGTGCTGGAGACCGTGATCGGACGCACGGTGAAGTTCCCCGACGCCTCGGTCTCGGGAGTGCCGATCACGGAGTTCGCGCCAGAGCACGCCGCCGCGCAGGCGTACCTGCGGCTGGCGCGGGAGCTGGTCGCCCGTGGCGCTGTCGCCTGACGAGCGGACCGATCTCTCCACGCCCGAGTCGGGTGAGGGCTTCCGCGTCTCGCTGTCGAACTTCGACGGACCGTTCGACCTGCTGCTGAGCCTCATCTCGAAGCACGAGATGGACATCACCGAGGTGTCGCTCAGCGCGGTGACGAACGACTTCATCGCCTATCTCAAAGACCTCGATGACGCGGCGGAGCTCGATCAGGCGTCCGAATTCCTCGTCGTCGCCGCGACCCTGCTCGACATGAAGGTGGCGGGGCTCCTGCCGCAGGGTGAGCTCGTGGACGCTGAGTCGGTGGCGCTGCTCGAGGCACGCGATCTGCTCTTCGCCCGGCTTCTGCAATACCGGGCCTTCAAAGAGGTCTCGGCCTGGTTCTCGCGGTGTCTGCAGCGTGAGAGCCGACGCCACACCCGTGAGGTGCGCCTCGAGGAGAAGCATCGTCGGAAGACGCCCGAGCTGGTGTGGACGCTGTCCGCAGAGGACTTCGGTGCGCTGGCCGTGCTCGCGTTCGCGCCGAAGGAGATCCCGCATGTCGGGCTCGACCATCTGCACGCTCCGCTCGTCAGCATCCGGGAGCAGGCGGCGATCGTCGTGACCCTTCTGCGCGGGGCGGAGTCGTTGACCTTCCGAGAACTGGTATCCGGTATCAGCGAACCCGGCATCGTGGTGGCCCGGTTCATCTCGGTGCTCGAGCTCTACCGGCATGCGGCGCTCTCCTTCGAACAGCTCGAACCCCTCGGCGAACTGACGCTGCGGTGGTCGGCCGACCACTGGTCGGATGAATCCCTCGCGACACTGGGAGCAGACTATGACCGATGACCTCACCGTGCCTGCTGATCCTTCCGCGGCGACCGACGGCCTCGAGGAGACGACGCTCACCGAGAGGATCGAGGCGATCCTGATGGTCATCGACGAGCCGATCGGACTCATCGCCCTCGCCGCGGCGGTCGGTTCGCCCGTGGCCGCCGTGCGTGAGGCGATCGACGCCCTCGTCGTCGATTACGACGGGCTCGGCGACGGACCCCGCCGCGGCTTCGAGGTGCGCGAGGTCGGCGGCGGCTGGCGACTGTACGTCCGGGACGCGCTCGATGATGTCGTGGCCGAGTTCATCGGCGGGCAGGCTCCGGCACGGCTGTCACAGGCGGCTCTGGAGACGCTCGCCGTGATCGCGTACAAGCAGCCGGTCACCCGCAGCCAGGTCGCCGCGATCCGCGCGGTCAACGTCGACTCGGTGGTGCGCACACTGCTCGCCCGCGGCCTCATCACCGAGCTGTTCGCTGACGCCGAGACCGGAGCGCTGAACTACGGGACGACGGATGCTCTGCTGCAGCATCTGGGCATCAACTCGCTCGACGAGCTGCCCCCGATCTCACCGCTGCTCGACGACGGGGCCGACGGCTTCGACGAGGGCGCCATCCGATGACGCGATCGGGCACCGTCATCCGCGTGATTTTCACCGAAGGAGTGGTCAGATGACCGAGAACAGCAGCCCCGAGGGCGTCCGCCTGCAGAAGGTGCTCGCCGCCGCGGGAGTGGCATCGCGCCGCGTCGTGGAGAACTACATCGTCGAGGGACGCATCCGCGTCAATGGTGAGGTCGTCACCGAGCTCGGTCGGCGTATCGACCCGGAGGCCGATCTCGTCGATGTCGACGGCACGGCGGTGCAGCTCGACGTGTCGAAGCGCTACGTCATGCTGAACAAGCCGACCGGCGTCGTCAGCAGCATGCGCGACGAGAGCGGACGGCCCGACCTGCGCCGATTCACCAAGGAGTACGAGGAGCGTCTGTACAACGTCGGCCGACTGGATGCCGAGACCAGCGGGCTGCTGATCCTCACGAACGACGGCGCCCTCGCGCATGTGCTCGCGCATCCGTCGTTCGGTGTGACGAAGGTCTACATCGCGAAGGTCGAGGGGGCGGTGACGCCGCAGACCATCTCGACGCTGACGAAGGGCATCGAGCTCGAGGACGGTCCGATCGCGGCGGACAAAGCCCGACTTCTCGACACATCGCGGGGGTCGAGCCTGGTGGAGTTGACGCTGCACTCGGGGCGCAACCGTATCGTCCGCCGCATGATGGCCGCGGTCGGCCACCCGGTCACCGAGCTCGTCCGCAGACAGTTCGGGCCGCTCCACCTGGGAACCCTTCCGGCCGGTCGGACGCGAGAACTGACTAAAATCGAGTTGGGCGCGCTCCTCACTCTGTCGCGCCGTGATTCCGATGCCGACCCGGCGCCGGGCGAGCAGCAGGAGAAGCAGTGACCGACACGACGAGTGCGCCCACGGTGCAGCGGCCGACGGCATCCGTCGCCCCGCGCCTGCAGGGCACCGTCCGCATCGTCGGAACCGGCCTTCTCGGCGCGAGCATCGGTCACGCGCTGCGGGCCAAAGGTGTCGACGTCGTGCTCTCCGATACTTCGCCGGCGCAGCAGCGCCTGGCGATCGACTACGGTGCCGGCCGCGCACCGGAGCCGGGCGACGCGCCTCTCCTGGTGGTCGTCGCGGTGCCGCCGGACGTCACGGCCGACGTCATCGAAGCGGAACTCGCCGCGTACCCCGACGCCGTCGTGACGGACGTCGCGAGCGTCAAGCTCGAGCCGTTCCGCGCGCTTCGCGCGCGCGGCGCGGACCTCACGCGCTACATCGGCTCGCACCCGCTCGCCGGACGCGAGCGTGGGGGAGCGATCTCCGCCCGCGCGGATCTCTTCATCGGACGCCCGTGGGTGGTCTGCCGAGACGCGGAGACGACGGCCGCCGACCTCGCACTGGTTGAAGCTCTCGCGCTCGACGTGGGCGCGATGCCGCTGGAGATGAGCCCGGAGGAGCACGACCGTTCGGTGGCGCTCACCTCGCACGTGCCGCAGGTCGTCGCGAGTCTGCTGGCCGGCCGGTTTGCGGATGCCGACGAGGGCGCGCTCCGTCTCGCGGGGCAGGGCGTGCGCGACACGACTCGCATCGCGGCATCCGCTCCCGAGCTGTGGGTGCAGATCCTCGGCGCGAACGCCGCGCCCGTCGTCGAAGTGCTCGATGCGCTCGCAGCCGATCTGCGTGAGGTCTCGGACGCGCTGCGCGCACCTGAGGCGCCGGGCGCCCGCCGCACCGTCGCCGAGACGATCCGTCACGGCAACGACGGCGTGGAGCGCCTTCCCGGCAAGCACGGTCAGAACCGGCGGTTCGAATCGCTCGTCGTCATGATCGACGACACCCCGGGCCAGCTCGGACGCCTGTTCGGCGAGCTCGGCGAGCTGGGTGTGAACGTCGAGGATCTTCGACTCGAGCACTCGCCCGGTGCGCAGTTCGGCCTGGCCGAGATCAGTGTGGAGCCTGCCGCTCTGCTCGGGGCCGTGTCCGGTCTCACCGAGCGCGGCTGGCGGATTGCAGGGAACACGAATGACTGACTTCATCGCGATCGACGGCCCGGCCGGTTCCGGCAAGTCCAGCGTCTCCAAGGCGGTCGCCCGCTCTCAGGGCTTCGGCTATCTCGACACCGGTTCGGCATATCGCGCCCTCGCGTGGCACGTGCTCGACCGCGGTGCCGACACGGATGATGCAGAGGCCGTGCGCGCCGCAGCATCCGACTTCCCGGTGCGCCTAGGACTCGACCCCGACGACCGCACCGTGCAGGTCGGCGAGACCGATGTCACCGAGGCGATCCGCGAGCCGCGCGTGTCTGGCGCAGTGAGCGGCGTGGCGCGCGTGCCCGAGGTGCGCGCCCAGGTGAACGAGCTGTTCCGTTCGCTCGTCGCCGAGGCCCCGTTCGACGCGGTGGTCGTCGAGGGGCGCGACATCACGACCGTCGTCGCCCCCGACGCGCCCGTGCGGATCCTGCTGACCGCGGCGCCCGAGGTGCGGGCTGCGCGCCGCGCCGGCGAGCTGGCCGGCGAGAACGCCGAGGCCGTCGCCGCCGCGCTGCACAAGCGCGATGCCTCTGACAGCGCCGTCGTCGACTTCCTCAACGCCGCCGACGGCGTCGAGGTGGTCGATTCGACCGACCTGGATTTCCCCCAGACCATCGATGCCGTACTCGCGGTGATCGAACGACTCCGAGGAGCACACCGTGGCTGACGACGAATACGAAGGCGGCCCCGACCAGCTCGCCGCGAAGATGGAGGCGCTCGACGAGGTCCTCGCCGAACAGCGCGCCCAGACGCTGCAGGCGGGACTCGCTGACTACGAGCTGGACGACGAGGATGCCGCGCTCCTCGCCGGCGTCTCGCTGGGCGAGGACGGCATCGAGTTCCTGCCGGCACTGCCCGTCGTGGCGATCGTCGGTCGTCCGAACGTCGGGAAGTCGGCGCTCGTGAACCGCATTCTCGGTCGCCGCGAGGCCGTCGTCGAGGACACCCCCGGTGTCACCCGTGACCGTGTGACCTACAAGGCGGAGTGGAACGACCGTCGTTTCACGCTCGTCGACACCGGCGGATGGGAGCCCGACGCCCGCGGCATCGACCGCTCGGTCGCCGCTCAGGCGGAGGTCGCGATCGACCTCTCCGATGTCGTGCTGTTCGTGGTCGACGCCATGGTGGGAGCGACCTCGACCGATGAGCACGTCGTGAAGCTGCTGCGCAAGAGCGGCAAGCCGGTGTTCCTCGTCGCGAACAAGGTCGACGACGCCCGCCAGGAGCCGGAGGCCGCAGCGCTGTGGAACCTCGGCCTCGGTGAGCCGCATCCGGTGTCGGCCATCCACGGACGTGGCGTCGCCGACCTTCTCGACGAGGTCCTGAAGAAGCTCCCCGAGGTCTCGGCCGTGGCGAAGCAGGAGATCGGAGGACCGCGTCGCGTCGCGATCCTCGGACGCCCGAACGTCGGAAAGTCCTCGCTGCTGAACAAGGCGGCGGGCGAGGAGCGCGTGGTCGTGAACGACCTCGCCGGCACCACGCGCGATCCGGTCGATGAGATCGTCGAGCTGGGTGACAAGCTGTGGCGTTTCGTCGACACCGCCGGCATCCGTCGCCGGGTGCACATGGCGCAGGGCGCCGACTTTTACGCCTCGCTGCGCACCTCCGCCGCTCTCGAGAAGGCGGAGGTGGCGGTGGTCGTCCTCGACGTGTCGGAGACGATCAGCGAGCAAGACGTGCGGATCATCGACCTCGTCCTGGAGTCGGGCCGGGCTCTCGTGCTCGCGTTCAACAAGTGGGACCGCCTGAACGATGAGGACCTCGAGAACCAGGAGCGTCGCCGCTATCTCGAGCGCGAGATCGAGCAGGACCTTGCGCACGTCGCCTGGGCACCGCGTGTCAACATCTCGGCCAAGACGGGTCGTCACCTCGACAAGCTGGTGCCGGCGCTCGAGACGGCGCTGGAGAACTGGGATCGTCGCATCCCGACCGGCAAGTTCAACGCCTTCCTCGCCGAGCTCGTCGCCGAGCATCCGCACCCGCTGCGTGGTGGCAAGCAGCCGCGCATCCTGTTCGGCACCCAGGCATCGACGCGTCCGCCGACGTTCGTGCTGTTCACGACCGGATTCCTCGACCCGGGCTACCGCCGGTTCATCCAGCGTCGCCTGCGCGAGCTGTACGAGTTCGAGGGAACTCCGATCGTCATCAACATGCGCGTGCGCGAGAAGCGCCAGCGCTGAGTCGTTCTCGAAGGGCGCTGCCGATACTGGCAGCGCCCTTCGGCGTTCTCGCTGTTCTTCGGCCGGGTTCCGTCTGTGAGCCTGTTCCGTCTGTGAGCGTTTTCCGTCGTGCGCCCTGTTCCGCCTTGTGACCTGAAGCGACGCTCAGCCGCGGATGCTGTGACAGGGTGGAGGGGTGACAGTCGTACCTCCCGCCACCGGTGAACCGCGTCGTCCTGACGGACCGCGCGATCCGGGCGATGCCTGGGTGATCGCCGAGACGGGAGAGAAGTACTGGGGGCGCTTCGGCGCCGCCGGTCTTCTCGCTTACGATCCGGCGCGGGGCGTCTTGCTGCAGCATCGGGTCTCGTGGAGTCATTTCGGTGGCACGTGGGGGCTGCCCGGCGGGGCCATGCACGAGGGCGAGAGCGCTCTGGTCGGTGCCGTACGCGAGGCGCAGGAAGAGGCCGGAGTTCCCGACGGCGCTGTCCGCCCGCGATTCATGAGCGTGCTGGACCTGTCGATCTGGTCGTACACCACCGTCGTCGCGGATGTCGTCGTTCCCTTCGAGCCGGTGATCAGCGACCCCGAGAGCGTCGCGCTGGAGTGGGTGCCCGTCGACGAGGTGGACGCGCGTCCGTTGCACCCGGGGTTCGCGGATGCGTGGCCGGTGCTGCGCGGGCTACTCGATGTGCGGCCTGTCGTGGTCGTCGACGCCGCGAACGTCGTCGGATCGGTGCCGGACGGCTGGTGGAAGGACCGTGCGGGTGCCGCGGAGCGCTTGCGAGATCGCCTGCGTGGGCTGGCGGTTCCCGCTGCAGAACTCTCCCTCGGCGGTACGACGTGGTTCCCGAGGGTCTCGTTGGTCGTGGAGGGGCAGGCGAAGGCGACCGCTGCAGCCGGTCGTGATGCGTCCGACGGTGCGACCGGCGGTGGCGTGCGTGGCGGTTTGGGCGAGCGTGAGGTGACGGCCGTATCGGTCGTGGCGGCCGAGGCCGCCGGCGATGACGCGATCGTTGCCGAGGTCGTACGGCTGGTCGAGCTGAAGAACGCCGTGACAGCAGTCACCAGTGATCGAGCGCTGCAGGGCCGAGCGACGGATGCCGGGGCAGAGACGGTGCGCTCTGCGGGATGGCTGCTCGGGATTCTGGACGTGGGGACGGACGCCTGACACGCTCGGCGGCGGAGTCGCCCTGACGAGGTCCGTCACGAGGCGAATGCCCGACTTCCGGCTGGTCGTCGGGTTTCACGGTGGCTCCTCGGCACGGGGCTGGGATGCCTACGCATGCCCTCTGCGTGCGGCATGCTCACTCGCGGCGTGACGCGAGGAACGCACGCGCTCGGAGCGACAGGCCATGAGCGCTCGCACTGGGCGCACCTTACGGGCTGTGAAGCGCGGGCGCTCGCTCGGGGCCACGCGTTACGGGTTGTCAAGCGCCGACGCTCGCTCCGCGCGCATGGAGCAGGCTCTCACGTGCGGGCGCCCGTACTGAGTGGTGGGTGTGTCAGGTGAACATGACGCGTCGGGGGACACGGTCGACGTAGTCGTGGCCCAGGGGGCTGTGCCAGGTGATGGTCCCGTCCGGGCGCTGCTGTGCGGTCCACCGGTACCGGTCCGGGATGTCGGGATGCTTGAGCGTGTGATGCGACCGGCAGAAGTGCGCGAGGTTGTCGATCGCTGTCGCCCCGCCCAGGGCGTGGTCGTGGTTGTGGTCGATGTCGCACCGGTGCACGGGGGTCTGGCATCCCGGGAATCGACAATGCTGATCCCTCGCCCGCAGGTACCGGCGCATCGCCGCCGTCGGGGTGTACGTGTCGGTGTGGGTGACCAGGCCGGTGGAGTCGAGGAACAGGCGCGTCCACCCGGAGTGCGCGCCGGCGAGGTCCCGGGCGGCGTCGGGATCGAGGTCCCCGTACCCGTCCAACAGTGCCGGCCGGTCATCCTTCCCGGCGAGCGTGGTCGCCGCGACCGTGACCTGGATGCGCGCCTGGACCGCACCGGCCGCGTCCCCGACCGCCGTACTGGGGACCCCTGTGAGGAGCAGGTCGGTGAGCACGTCCGCCCGCACCTCATCCAGGCTGCGGGTATCCGCAGGCACGTGTTCGATGTCGTCGTCGGGGTCGGAGCGTGTCAAATGGTGTGTGTAAGGGGTGGGTCTCCTTATGAAAGGAAGCACACTGGTGGCTATCGACAAGGCGGCGCGTGAGGCGCGGCGGAAGTCTCAGGCGGAGGGCGCGCAGCGTCTGATCG
>NZ_JBJDRJ010000050.1:0-23220 GCF_044987415.1 Microbacterium sp. ZW T5_45
GACCCTGACCCGGCTCACCACACAACCCGCCGCGAACGCGGCCTGACACGAAAGGAACAGGGACCAACTCCACGACACGCGGACCACCCCAGCAGCATCCGTCATGATCTCGCGCGGTTGACCTGTTTCGCGCTGCTCGCGCACAGTGTCCTCATGCGGAAGCCGCGCCCCCGGCCGAGCCTGCTCGCGACCGGGAATAGAACCGCCCTCCCCGCGTTGCACCCGACATGATTGAAACTTCAACCGTCGTGCCGGTGGCCACCGAGCGGACCCGCGTGCGCGTTCCTCTGCGCTTCGCCGACGGCTTCGAGACCACCGCCGACGTGGTCACGTTCGACGGACTCGTCGACGGCAAGGAGCACCTGCTCCTCGGACTCGGCGACTGGCGCGCGGCGCTCGATCGCGCAGCCGCCGGCGGCGAGGCTCCTCTCGTGCGCCCGCACAGCGAATGCCTGACCGGCGACGTGTTCGGCTCGCAGCGCTGCGACTGCGGCCCCCAGCTCCGCGAGGCCGTCGAGCGCATCGCCGACGCCGGCGGGTTCCTCCTCTACCTGCGCCAGGAGGGTCGTGGCATCGGCCTCTACGCCAAGCTCGACGCCTACGCGCTGCAGGACTCCGGCCTCGACACCTACGAGGCCAATGTCGCGCTCGGACGCGGCGAGGACGAACGCGAGTACACCGCCGCCGCGCAGATGCTGCGCGCGGTCGGTGCCGACAGCATCCGCCTGCTCAGCAACAACCCCGACAAGGCGCAGCAGCTCGAGGGCCTCGGCATCCGCGTCGTCGAGCGTGTTCCGACCGGCGTACACCTGTCCACCGCGAACACCCGCTACCTCGAGGCCAAGCGCGACCACACCGCGCACACGCTCGACCTCTCGGCCGCGTGATGAGCGAGCGGCGGCTCGACGACACCGAGATGGCCACCTGGCTGCCGACCATCCGTTTCGTACAGCTGCTGCCGCAGGTGCTCGATCGCACGCTCAAGGCCGAGACCGGCCTCAACCACGCGCACTACGCGATCCTCGTCACCCTTGCGGCTCAGGGCGAACGCGCGGTGCCGATGACCGAGCTCGCGCAGATCGCCGGGCTCAGTCGCTCGCGGCTCAGCCACGCGATCGACTCGCTCGAGGAGCGCGGCTGGGTCCGCCGCACCAGCTGCTCCAGCGACAAGCGCACCCTGACCGCGGGACTGACGGATGCCGGACGCGAGCTGCTGCGTGCGGCCGCTCCCGTGCACGTCGCGCAGATCCGCGAGCTCGTGCTCGATCCGCTGACCACCGAAGAGCGCGCGCAGCTCGGTTCGATCCTGGGCAAACTGCTCCCGGGAGTCGCCGCCGCGCTCTGACTCGACCTTCAGAACTCCGGAGATCTGCACGCGAGAACACCGCTTCCCCCGCTTTTCCACCCCGCTGGAGGCAATCTTCCGGAGTTCTGACGCCGAACCCGCGCGTTCTGCTCTGAGCAGAAAGGCTGGGGGAGCGCTCGACGCCCGTCATACCGTGAGGCATGGCCGACATCGTTCCCTTCCCCGGCGCGCTGCGCCGCCCCGCCGACCCCGAGCCGCTCTGGCGTGAGCTGCTCGGCGAGCAGTTGCGTCGGCGCCGCCACGACCTCGGAAAGACCCTCGTCCAGACGGCCGAGAGGGCCGGGGTCTCTCCGCAGTACCTGTCCGAGGTCGAGCGGGGCCGCAAGGAGCCGTCGAGCGAGATGATCGCGGCGATCGCCGGCGCCCTCGATAGCTCCCTCCTCGACCTCACCAGTGCCGTGGCGGCCGAGCTGCGGTCGACGAACGTCCCGGCGTCCGCCGCGGTGTCGGCCTCCCGCGGGGCTTTCGCGCTGGCCGCCTGAGCCGCAGCCTCCGACCTCACGTCCCGCGGGCGCCGAGGACCGTGTCGATCAGGCCGTAGTCGCGAGCAGCCGACGCCGTGAACACGCGATCGCGGTCGGTGTCGGCGCGCAGCTCGGCGACGGTGCGTCCGGTGTGGGCCGCGAGGATCTCCTCCATGTCCGATCGCACGCGCACGACCTCGTCGGCGGCGAGGATGAGGTCGGGAATGGCACCCCGCGACTGGCCGACCGGCTGGTGCAGCACGATGCGCGCGTGGGCGAGCGCCGCCCGCTCGCCCGGAGCTCCCGCCGCGACGAGCAGAGCCGCCGGACCGATCGCCTGCCCGACGCAGGTCGTCGCGATCGCGGGGCGGATGTGCTGCATCGTGTCGTAGATCGCCAGCGCCGCCCCCGGGTCCCCGCCCTCACTGTTCACGTAGAACTGCACGGCCGACTCCGGGCTGTCGGCGTCGAGGTGCAGCAGCTGCGCGATCAGAGCGTTCGCGACCCCTGCGTCGATGCCGGTGCCGAGGTAGATCACGCGCTCCGCGAGCAGGTGCGAGTAGACGTCCATGACGCGCTCGCCCCGTGGATGCTGCGCGATGACGTTCGGGATCGTGTAGCCGCTCACGCGTCGACCCCCAGTCCGACGCGGGCCCGTCGCCGCGGCAGCACCTCGGCGATCGAGGTCACCACCTCGTCGATGAAGCCGTACTCGCGTGCCTGCTCGGCCGTGTACCAGCGGTCGTGCAGTGAATCATCGAAGATGCGCTCCCGCGGCTGCCCGGTGTCGTGCGCGATGATCCCGAGCACGGTGTCGCGCATGTGGCGCAGGTCGTCGGCCTGGGTCTCGATCTCGACCGCGGAGCCGCCGATCCCCGCCGAGCCCTGGTGCATGAGGATGCGCGCGTGGGGCAACGCTCGCCGCCGCCCCGGGGTGCCCGCCGACAGCAGGAACTGCCCCGCGCTGCAGGCGAGTCCGAGGGCCAGGGTCGAGACCTCGTTCGGGATCAGCGTCATGAGGTCGCGGATGGCGAGCATCGACGGCACCGAGCCGCCGGGCGAGTGGATCCACAGGGAGATCCCCGCGGTCGGGTCCTCCGCCGAGAGGGTGAGCAGCTGCGTCATCAGCAGCGTGCCGTTGTCGTCGTCTAGCGGGCCGTCGAGCACGAGGACGCGATTGTGGAACAGGGCCCGTCGGGCCTCTGCCCCGAACTGCGGGATGCGGGTGTCGTCTGTCATGCCCTCAGCATCCGTCGGCGGCGCGGCACACGTGCCGGTATCCGCCCAGGGCCGATCCGCTCAGGGCGGAGCGGCCCTGTAACGCCACCGACTCACGCGGTTCGTAGGCTGGGAGCATGTCCCCGCTCGACGAGAACCTCCCCCATGACGACGGCATCACGTTCCGTACCCGCAAGTGGGTGCGGCCCGAGGATCTGAACGCCAACGGCACCCTGTTCGGCGGCAGCCTGCTCAAGTGGATCGATGAGGAGGCGGCGATCTACGCGATCGTCCAGCTCGGCAACTATCGCGCCGTGACCAAGCTCTTCTCGGAGGTCGTGTTCGAAGCATCCGCCGTCCAGGGCGACCTGATCGAGATCGGACTCACCGCGACGCACTTCGGCCGTACCTCGCTGACCATGCGTGCCGTCGCGCGCAACATGATCACCCGCAAGCGCATCCTGTCGATCGAGAAGATCGTGTTCGTGAGCCTCGACGAGAACGGCCAGCCGACCCCGCACGGGTACACCGAGATCACCTACAACCGCGATCGGATGCCGACCGAGCGACTCGTCACCGGGACGATCGCGCTGCCTCGGGGCTGACGCCGACGGGCTCCGTACCCGGCAGGGCGGCGAACGCCTGCGCGAGATCGGCGATCAGGTCGTCGGCGTTCTCGAGACCGATCGACAATCGCAGCAGATCGGCCGCGGGCCGCGCCTCGGCGGGGACCGGACGGTGCGTGAGCGCGGCCGGATGCTGGATCAGTGAATCGACGCCGCCGAGCGAGACCGCGTGGGTGAAGAGCGACGTGGCGGTGACGACGGCGGATGCTGCGGCGTAGCCGCCCCTCATCCGCATCGCGATCATCGCTCCGGAGCCCCGCATCTGCCGGGCGAGGATGCCGTCGGGGTCGCCGTCGAGCCCCGGGTGGAAGACCTCCTCGATCTCGGGCCGGTCGATGAGCCACTGCACGATCCGCCGGGCGCTCTCCTGCTGCTGACGCATCCGCACCGGGAGGGTCGTCAGCCCGCGGTGGAGCAGGTACGCGCCGAGCGGATGCAGCAGAGCACCGGTCACCGCCCGCACACGACGCAGCGCCTCGGCCGTCTGCTCGGAGCAGGCGACGACGCCGCCGATCACATCGCCGTGCCCGCCGAGGTACTTCGTCGCGCTGTGCAGCGACATCGCCGCTCCGTGGTCGAGCGGGTTCTGCAGCACCGGGGTCGCGAAGGTGTTGTCGACGACGACGGGCACGCTCCCCGCCTGGCGGACGGCGTCGGCGATGTCGGTGAGATCGAGGGTGGGGTTCGCCGGGGTCTCCAGGACGACGAGGCCCGTGTCGGGGCGAAGAGCATCCGCGATCTCGTGCGGCTCGCAGTAGGTCGTATCGACACCGAGCAGACCGGAGCCGAGCAGGTGGTCCGTGCCGCCGTAGAGCGGGCGGACCGCGACGACGTGCCGGCGCCCGACCGCGTTCGTGTGGGCGAGGATCACCGCGGTCATCGCGGCCATGCCCGATCCGAACGCGACGGCGGCCTCGGCATGCTCCATCTCGGCGAGCGCGTCCTCGAAACGCGCGACGGTGGGGTTCCACAGACGCGCGTACACGAGGCTGCCGTCGGCCGGCGGGCGACCTCCGGTCGCCATCGCTTCGTACGAGTCACCGCCCCGCTCGATGTCGGGCAGCGGGTTGGTCGTGGAGAGGTCGATCGGCAGCGCGTGCACGCCCAGACCCTCGAGGTCTGAGCGGCCGGCATGCACGGCCACGGTGTCGGGATGCAGCGGAGCGGTCATGGCACCACGTTGCCGGAATCGTGATGAACACGTCGGGAATCGACAAGATCCGCAAGGGAATCCGGGGAATTGGCTATTCTGAGCAACATTCGACGTTCGTCCGCAGTGACGGTTGAGGAAAGCGCAGGGGCCATGAGGGCGCAGGGATCATCACTCGACGAGACCGATCTCGACCTGCTGGCGGCCCTCACCTCGCACGCCGAGATCACGAACAAGGCCCTCGCCCAGCGTCTGAATCTCGCGGAATCCACCTGCGCGCATCGGGTCAGGGCGCTGCGCGAACGCGGGATCATCCGCGACACCCGCATCCGCGTCGACGAGGCGGCGCTCGGATTCCCCCTGCAGGCGATCATCAAGGTGCGACTGGCCCATCACACCGGCCCCAAGGTCACCGCTCTCTTCGACGCGCTCGTGGCGACGCCGCGGGTGCTGCAGGTGTTCCACGTCGCCGGCGTCGACGACTTCCTCGTGCACGTCGCCGTCGAGGACGCCACGGCGCTGCGCGACATCGTCCTCGAGCACATCACCGTGCACCCGGTCGTGCGCGGCACCGAGACGCAGTTGGTGTTCGAGCTCCGCGACGGGGTCGGCCTGCTCGCGCGGTGACGGATGCCGTCGGCGCCGCGTTCCGCGTCCGGCGGGCGGACCGGACGCCCGAGTCGGCCGAAGACCCTCCTCGGAGCATCCGCCTGCACCGTTTGTCGGGCCAAGTCTTGTCGGGCCAAGTCCCGCCTGTCGGACGAAAACGCCCCGACACGCGGGCCTCTCGGCCGAAGTCCCCGACAAACCGCACGCACCGGCGCCCACCACGCCCACGTGACCGACCAGACCCCCCGCACGCAACCCGCCCGGAACGGATGCCGCGCCCCATCGCCTGCGCGAAGATGGAGTGCACGACAGCGAGGAGCTCCGATGGGTCGCACTGCCACCGCCGCCACGAACACGATCCGCGAGATGCGGGACTTCCTGTTCGCGAACGCCACCGACTATGACGCCGCACGCGCGGGTTTCCGCTGGCCGCAGCTCGACGAGTTCAACTTCGCACTGGAGTGGTTCGACGTCATCGCCGCCGAGAACCCCGACCGGCCGGCCGTGCAGATCGTCGACGCCGAACTGACACTCGCCACGTGGACCTATGGCGAGCTCTCCCAACGGTCCGACCAGGTCGCGGCCTGGCTCACCGGTCTCGGCATCCGCCGCGGGGATCACGTCATCGTCATGCTCGGCAACCAGATCGAGCTGTGGGAGGTGATGCTCGCGATCACCAAGATCGGCGCGGTCTCGATCCCCACGTCGACGCTGCTCTCGGCCTCCGACCTGGAGTACCGCATCGAGCACGGCCGTGCCCGCGCCGTGGTGGCGCTCGGCACTCTCGCATCCCGCCTCGACGGTGTCGACGACGCCGTCCTTAGGATCGGCATCGGCGACGGCATCCCCGATTCCTGGGCGCGGTTCGCGGATTCCGCCGCGGCACCCGCCGAGTTCGAACCCGACGGCGCGACCGCGGCGTCCGACACCGCGCTGCTGTATTTCACCAGCGGCACGACCAGCCGGCCGAAGCTCGTGCAGCACACGCACGTGTCGTACCCGGTCGGGCACCTGTCGACCATGTGGTGGCTGGGCGTGCGTCCCGACGACGTGCACCTCAACATCTCCTCCCCCGGCTGGGCGAAGCACGCCTGGTCGAGCTTCTATTCGCCCTTCCTCGCCGAGGCCACGGTCTTCGTCTACAACTACGACCGCTTCGACGCGAACACGCTCATGCAGGTCATGGACACGCATCACGTCTCGACGTTCTGTGCGCCGCCGACGGTGTGGCGGATGCTGATCCAGGCTGATCTCGGCCGTCTCACCCGGCCGCCGCGCGAGCTCGTCGGCGCGGGAGAGCCGTTGAACCCCGAGGTCATCGAGCGGGTGCGCAATGCCTGGGGCGGCACGATCCGCGACGGGTTCGGCCAGACCGAGATGACCTGCTGCGTGGGCAACTCGCCGGGTCAGCCGATCAAGATCGGCTCGATGGGTCGACCGCTCCCCGGCTACCCGGTCGTGCTGCTGGACCCGGCGACGGGCGAGCCGACGGATGCCGAGGGAGAGATCGCCCTCGATCTCTCGGAGCCGCCGGTCGGCCTCATGGCCGGCTATTACGACGACCCGGAGAAGACGGCCGAGACGCGCGTCGGCGGATTCCACCACACGGGCGACATCGCCACGCGCGATGCCGACGGGTACCTCACCTACATCGGCCGCGCGGACGACGTCTTCAAGGCCTCGGACTACAAGATCTCGCCGTTCGAGCTCGAGTCCGTGCTGCTCGAGCACGAGCTCGTCGTGGAGGCGGCCGTGATCCCGAGCCCGGATCCGACGCGCCTGTCGGTTCCGAAGGCCTACGTGTGCCTGCGAGCGGATGCCGTCGCTGACGAGTCCGCCGCCGCGCGCTCGATCTTCGGCTATGCCCGCGAACGCCTGTCATCGCACCTGTGGGTGCGCATCATCGAGTTCGTGCCGGAGTTGCCCAAGACCATCTCCGGCAAGATCCGTCGGGTCGAGCTGCGCGCCCGGGAGGCCGAGCGCGTCGCGTCCGGAGACGCGGGCCGTCAGCACCAGGACCGCGACTACCGCTGATCCGCGCCGGACGGCCCCTGATACGCGCCCGAGGTACTCGGTCGTGCGGCGTCAGGCCGCCTGCACCGGTACGGGCATGGTGAGCGGACCGACCGTCGAGACGCTCGGCGCTGCGGACGTCGCCACCGCCGGAACCGACACCGGTGCAACCGTCGCGGCCGGGCCGGCCGTAGCTGCGGCATCCGCCCCGATCTGCTCGGCGGCGTCGGCCTTCTCCCGTCGTGTCGGCCATTCGGCGCCGGTCGCGTGCAGCACGCCGCGCGCGATCGAACCGAGCACGATGAAGCCGCCGAGCGAGCCGCCCGCGGCGATCAACGGCATCCAGTCGTTCGCGAATCCGGCCATCGAGCTGACCATGGCAGCAGGAATCCAGATCCCCACGGCTCCTCCGGTCAGGCCACCGGCACCCCTCGCGATCGCGAATCCTGCCACCAGCGCGCACAGCACGGCGAGAACCGCACCCCCGGTGCCGATCGGCACCATGATCGCAGCCAGATCGCTGGCCACCCTCCATGTCGTCATGACGACCCCCCGTCAGCGGAACCTCCGCACTATCGAAGATAGACCGCCCCACGGACATCGACATCCATCTGAGGGATGATGTTTCCCAGAACGACGGGTTAACGCCGCCTCCGGCGCGAGAGACGACGCCCTCGCACGATGCGCACCGGCCGGGTGACCACTGCGTCGACCGTCATCGAGCCGTCCACGGGGCCGACGATCGGGATCGTCGACGTCTCCGTCGCCTCCGCCGGATCGACCGGCATGCGCGCCAGCTCGCGGTGCGCACGGACGTACGCGGGCACGAGCAGCACGACGGCGCCGAGCCACGCGAGCGGGTTGCTCAACGCGACACCGGGGAACGCGATGAGCGCGCCGAGCGCCACCGCGGCGACGACGCGCATGACGAGCTCGATCACTCCGGTCACCGTCGGGATCAGCGTGTGGCCGAGCCCCTGCAGTGCGCCGCGCAGCACGAAGAGGACGCCGAGCACCCAGTATCCGCAGCCGTTGATGATGAGCATGAGGTGCGCGAGCTCGACGACCTCGTCAGAGCCGTCGCCGATGAACAGGCGGACGATCGGCACCCCGAACGCGATGATGAGCGCACCGATCGCGAGGCCGCCGACGATTCCCATCCAGGTCGCCTCGATGACGCCGCGACGGATGCGGTCGGGGCGCCGCCCGCCGAGATTCTGCGCGGCGTACATCGACACCGCGAGGCCGAGGGACTGCAGGAACGCGACGCCGAGGCTGTCGACACGCGCGCCCGTCGTGTAGGCCGCGACGGCATCCGCACCCAGGCGGTTCAGCGCGACCTGCACCGTCAGCGTGCCGATCGCGATGATCGACGCCTGGAAGCCCATCGGCAGACCGAGGCGCAGGTGGTCGATGAGATCGGTGCGGCGGATGCTCCAGCCGCGCAGACCGAGCCAGAGCAGCGGCAGTCGGCGGCGCACGAACTCGAGGCACAGCAGCACCGACACCCCCTGCGCGACCACGGTCGCGAGCGCGGCCCCGCCGACGCCCCAGCCGAGGGGTCCGACCATGAGCAGCACGAGTCCGACGTTCAGGGCGCACGCGATCGTGAGGAAGACGAGCGGCGTGCGCGAGTCGCCGATCGCGCGGATGATCGCCGAGAGGTAGTTGAAGAACATCGTCGCGCCCGCACCCAGGAAGCTGATCTGCGTGAACATGGTCGCTTCGGGCAGCAGTTCGGTCGGCGTCTGCATGAGCACGAGCACGGCTTCGGACAGCAGCGGCGCGGCCACGGTGAGGATCACGCTGGTGATGCCGGTGAGGAGCGCACCGGTCGCGACGGAGCGGCGGACGGCTGCATCGTCACCGGCGCCGTACGCCTGGGCGAGCGGGATCGCGAAACCGCTCGTCAGGCCGAGGGCGAAGCCGAGCAGCAGGAACAGCAGGGGTCCGGCGACCCCTACGGCCGCGAGGGAGTCGACGCCGAGATGGCGTCCGACGACGATCGCGTCGACGAACTGGTACATCTGCTGGACGACGTTGCCGAGCAGGAGCGGGACGGAGAACGACAGGATGACACGCCACGGACGGCCCGTGGTGAGGGAGGTGGCCATGAGAGAGCGGCTCGCAGTGCTGAAGGGGCGGAACGGGTCGGCACCGAGTTTATCGAATCGATTCGGTGGGAACCATCCCCGACAGCGGATTCGGTGACGGAAGCTGCGGGGCGGGCGACCGTCCGCCCCGCGTCGCACTCGGCGACGGCATCCGTGTGGACTACGCTTCACGACCATGGCCGGTGCACCGCACCGCACGTCGACGATGACGACGACGATGACCGGAGGACATATGACGAACACGCACGCAGACGACGCGGCGAGCGCACGCCCGTCGGCGGGACACACCCAGCCGGAGCACTTGCAGCGGGCCCTGAGCAATCGCCACATCCAGCTGCTCGCGATCGGCGGGGCGATCGGCACCGGCCTGTTCATGGGCAGCGGCAAGACGATCTCGGTCGCCGGCCCCTCGGTGATCTTCGTCTACATGATCATCGGCTTCATGCTCTTCTTCGTCATGCGGGCGATGGGCGAGCTGCTGCTGTCGAACCTCAAGTACAAGTCGTTCAGCGATTTCGCGAGCGACCTGCTCGGGCCGTGGGCCGGGTTCTTCACCGGCTGGACCTACTGGTTCTGCTGGGTCGTCACGGGCGTCGCCGACGTCATCGCGATCGCCGGATACACGAACGTGCTGATACCCGGCATCCCGCTGTGGATCCCCGGCCTGCTCGTGATCGTCATCCTGCTCGCGCTGAACCTGCCCACCGTCGCGGCATTCGGCGAGATGGAGTTCTGGTTCGCCCTCATCAAGATCGTCGCGATCGTGGCCCTCATCATCACGGGTCTCATCATGATCTTCACCGGCTTCTCGCACGACGCCGGCACCGCCTCGTTCGCGAACCTCTGGGAGCACGGCGGCATGTTCCCGCACGGCTTCATGGGCTTCGTGGCCGGCTTCCAGATCGCGGTGTTCGCGTTCGTCGGCATCGAACTCGTCGGCACCGCCGCCGCCGAGACCAAGGACCCGAAGCGCAACCTGCCGAAGGCCATCAACGCGATCCCGATCCGCGTGCTGCTGTTCTACGTGGGCGCGCTGATCGTGCTCATGGCGGTGACCCCGTGGACCGAGTACGTCGCCGGCGAGAGCCCCTTCATCGCGATGTTCGCCCTCGCCGGCCTCGGCATCGCGGCGACCGTCGTGAACCTGGTCGTGCTGACCTCGGCCATGTCGAGCGCGAACTCGGGCATCTACTCGACCTCGCGCATGGTGTTCGGCCTCGCGCAGGACGGCGACGCGCCGAGCGTGTTCGGCCGCCTGTCCCGGCGCAAGGTGCCGCAGAACGCCCTGTTCCTGTCGTGCATCCTGCTGCTGTCGGGCGTCGTGCTGCTGTACGCGGGCAAGGACATCGGCACCGCATTCGACATGGTCACCACGGTGTCGGCCGTCTGCTTCATGTTCGTGTGGACGATCTTCCTGTGCAGCTATGTCGTCTATCGGCGCCGGCACCCCGAGAAGGCGGCCGCCTCGGCCTTCAAGATGCCCGGCGGCGTCTTCATGGTGTACGTCGTGCTCGCGTTCTTCGTGTTCATCCTCTGGGCGCTGACCACGCAGCCCGACACGCTCACGGCCCTGCTCGTCACGCCGATCTGGTTCGCGCTGCTCGTCGTCGCCTGGTTGTTCGTGCGCAGGTCGCCGAATCACAAAGCCCGCCACGAGGACCATCTCGCCTACCTGCGCGACGATTCCGAGGAGTGAGCCCGTCACAACTCCTCAAGGATCGGCCGGTTCCGCTCGGAGCCGGCCGATCCGGCATCCGGGGCCGAAAGATCGAGGAGTTGTGCGCACGGATGCCGTCGCACTCGCGACCGAGGTCCGGGGGGCTGACGTCAGGGGGTCCAGCAGACCCTCCCGCCGCATCCGCGGGAGGCCTAGCGTCGACTACGAGCAGTCATCAGCGACGGAAGGATCACTCATGCACACACGCACACTCGGACAGGGACTCGAGGTCTCGGCCATCGGCCTGGGCTGCATGGGCATGTCGCAGAGCTACGGCCCGAACCCGGGCGACCGCGATGACATGATCGCCGTGCTGCGCTCGGCGCTCGACCTCGGAGTCACGTTCTTCGACACCGCTGAGGTCTACGGCCCCTATGTCAACGAGGAGCTCGTCGGCGAGGCGCTCGAGCCGATCCGCGACGACGTCGTGATCGCGACCAAGTTCGGCTGGCGCATCGAGGGCGGCGAGATGGTCGGTCTGAACAGCCGACCGGAGCAGATCCGGCGCGTCGCCGAGGAATCGCTCCGGCGCCTGCGCACCGACGTGATCGACCTCTTCTATCAGCACCGTGTCGACCCCGACGTGCCCATCGAAGACGTCGCCGGCACCGTCGCCGAGCTCATCGCAGAGGGCAAGGTGCGTCACTTCGGGCTCTCCGAGGCGTCGGCCGCGACCATCCGCCGCGCGCACGCCGTGCACCCGGTCACCGCGCTGCAGAGCGAGTACTCGCTGTGGACCCGCGATCCCGAGGCCGAGATCCTGCCTACGCTCGCCGAGCTCGGCATCGGCTTCGTGCCGTTCAGTCCGCTCGGCAAGGGATTCCTCACCGGAACGGTCGATCAGGGCACCTCCTTCTCCGATGGCGACATCCGCGGCACGATCCCGCGCTTCACCGAGGAGAACCGCGCCGCCAACCAGGCGCTCGTCCAGCGGGTTCGTGCGCTCGCCGAGGCGAGGGACGCCAGCCCCGGACAGATCGCGCTCGCCTGGTTGCTCGCACGTGCCCCGTGGATCGCGCCGATCCCCGGCACCCGCCGCACCTCCCGCATCGCTGAGAACGCCGGAGCCGCCGCGGTCGCCCTGTCGGCCGACGAAGTGCACGATCTCGACCGGCTCGCCGACAGCGTGGGCGTGCAGGGCGACAGGTACAACGCCACCCACTTCTCGTTCATCGATCGCTGAGTGGCGGCATCCGCCCGCGCCCTTCTTTCTCCTCTTCTTTCTCCCTCTTCCTCGCCGTCGAGTGCACGTGAAGTCGACAAATGCACGAGATCTTGACGCGAATGTCCCGTGCACTCGGCGAGTGAACGCGAACTCGGCGAAGACTTACGGCAAGCGCTGGGTGCGAGAGGGCCGGGCGGGCGCGGATACGCTGGGCCGGGTGGACTACCCGAGGACGATCGCGGCGGCGGTCGAGCACGAGCTCGTGATCAAGAAGTCCCGCTTCATCGCGCAGATCGCGCCCGTGTCGTCGGTGGACGAGGCGGATGCCGTGATCGCCGGCATCCGCAAGCGGTACTGGGATGCTCGGCACAACTGCAGCGCGATGGTCACCGGTCTTCTCGGAGATCAGGCCCGATCTTCGGACGACGGCGAACCCTCGGGGACGGCCGGCATCCCCATGCTCGAGGTGCTGCGCCGCCGCGAGCTGACCGACACGGTCGCCGTGGTCACGCGGTACTTCGGCGGGGTCAAGCTCGGCGCGGGTGGTCTGGTGCGCGCCTACTCGACGGCGGTGTCCGAAGCCCTCGACCTGGCCGCTCTCGTGCAGCGGATGTCGCTGACGCAGGTCACTCTCGAGGTCGCCCATGCGGATGCCGGTCGCTACGACAACCTGCTCCGCGACTGGGCCGGACATCACGGAGCGACCCTGGGCGAGCCGTCGTACACGTCGACCGCGACCCTCGAGCTGTGGGTTCCCGCGCACGAGCTCGACCGTCTCGATGACGATGTCGCCGCAGCATCCGCCGGTTCCGTCGTCCCGGTGCGCGGAGGGGAGCGCATCGTCGACGTGCCTGCGTGACCCGCTAGCGTGGAGAGGATGTTCGACAGCCCGCTCTCGGCCTCGCCCTACGAGGTGCTCGGCGTCGCGCCGACGGCCGACGACGACGAGCTGCGGCGCGTCTACCGGCTGCGCCTGCGCGAGTCGCACCCCGACACCGGTGGCGATTCGGCGGTGTTCATCCGCGTGCAGCGCGCCTGGGAACTGATCGGTTCGCCGGAACAGCGCGCCGCGTTCGACCGCAGCCGCGGCTCGGACACCGAGTGGGACGCCTGGCGTTCCCCGTCGCCGCGACGCGACACCCGGCCGCGACCGACGTCGTACGGCGAGCCCGGGGTGCGCCGCCGTGCGCGATATGAGGAACTGGTCCGCGAGTGGGCCGACGTCGCAGATCCTTATGCGCCGTCGGTGGTGCGCGCCGCCCCGCGGGAGCTGCGCCGGCTGCTCGCCGAGGCGCTGGCCGAGGAGGGCACGGCGGATGCCGTGTCAGGACTCGGCATGGGATTCACGCTGTGGCACGGGGTGCCGGTAGATGAGGGACAACTCGACCACATCGTGCTCGGCCCCTCGGGTCTGTACGGCGTGACCTCGGCGGACTTCGGCGGGGTGGTCGGGTTCCGCGGCGGCGAGATCACCGGCCCCAGCCTCGGACACCGCGCGCCCGTGACGACCCTGCTGGCGCAGATCAGGGCGGTGGCGAAGGCCGCGAGAGTGCGGTTCAGCGGGGCGCTCGTCGTGCTTCCCGACGATGACCTGTCGATGCCGGTCACACCTTTGGGTCGGGTGCGGGATCTGCCCGTCGCCGTGGTCCGACGCAGCGTGCTGCCGACGATGCTGCGCTCCGGGATGCCGGGAGCGCGGGTGATCGGCGGCAATGAGCTGTTCGACATCCGGACGCGGCTGAAGCAGAGCATCCGGCTGTAACCAGGGCGTCCCGGCCGCCCGCTGACGCACCTGCAGCTGGGCTCTCCAGAAGGTGCGGAGACAAGCGCAGCGGCGCGGTTCGGGTCCGCGCCGCTGCGAGCTCTTGTCCGGGTCAGCCTCGGCGGCGCACCAGTTCGCGCCGCGAGCGGACGAGCACCGCACCGACGATCAGCGCGAGGACGCCCAGAGCCGCCGCCACGGAGGGCAGGACACCTCCGGTCTGCGCGAGGACCGAACTGTCGGAGCTGCTCGGAGTGCTTGCTCCACCGGAACCTGCAGAGCCACCGGTCCCGGGTGTCGGGGTTCCGGGATCCGCCGAACCAGACGCATCCGCCGTACCGGCAGCGTCCGCAGTGCCGGACGCATCAGCAGTGCCAGACGCATCAGCAGTGCCAGACGCATCAGCTGTCCCCGCAGCATCCGCCGCCGCATCCGCACCCGGGTTCTCGACCGGAGGGGTGACCGTCAGCTCGGCCGGCTCGCTGGTCGCCGATCCCGAGCTGTTCGTCGCGGTCGCGCGGTAGAGGTATCCGTCGTGGGCGATCGATCCGGGCGTCACCGTGACCGAGAGGCTGTCACCGGAGACCACGGCATCCGTGTCGCCGGCGATCGGCAGCCAGGTCGTGCCACCGTCGGTGGAGTACTCCCACACCACGGTCGGGTCGAGGTATCCGGTCACATCCACGCTGAACGTCGCCGGAGCCCCGACGACGACCGTGGCATCGGCCGGATCCGTGATGGTCGGCGCCTCGAGGTAGGTGTAGCCGTCGACGTAGGTGATCGGCGTCTGGGCGACGCCGTTGAGGGTCCATTCGACGACCACGTCGACGGGGCCGGCGGGGTGAGCCGGGGTCACGACGCTCCAGTCGCCGTCGCCGGCATTCGCCACGTCGGTGCCGGGGGTGCCGTCGAACGAGACGCCCGTCACGGTCACGGTCGGCCAGAACAGAGTGGGGACGGCCGGGCCGTAGATGATCGACCAGACGTAGAGCTTGCCGTCGCCGCCGACCGCGAGGCTCTTGTTGTCCGCGGCCACCGGGGTGTCGAGGGCGACGCCCGCCGGAGACTGCACGAGCACGGGCTGCTGACGGTTCACGTTGGTCCCGTCACCGATCTGCCGGAAGGCGTTCGCACCCCAGCCGTAGGTGTCACCGTCAGCGGTGGTCGCGAACGCGGTGTCGTAGCCCGCGCCGAGCGACGTGAAGGTCACACCAGCGGGGACCAGCACCTCGGTGGGCACATTCCGCTGCGTGGTGCCGCCGACGCCGAGCTGGCCGGCGTCATTGTATCCCCAGGCATAGGTCTTGCCGTCGGATCCCAGCGCGAGCGAGAAGTAGCCACCGGCGGCGACCTGCGTGAACGTCACACCGCCGGGTGCCGACACGAGAACAGGAGTGCCGGATGCCGTGTACGAGCCGTTTCCGAGCTGGCCGAAGCCGTTGTTGCCCCAGGCATAGGCGTTGCCGTCGGAGCCGAGGGCCAGGATGTGCCCGTTGCCGCCGCTGATCTGGGTGAAGGTCACACCGGCCGGTGCCGGCACCGGGACCGGAACGGGGGCGTCGGTGGATGTGCCCACAAGACGGCCCCAGGCGTAGACCTGTCCGTCAGAGCCGAGCGCCCACGAGCTGTACTCACCGGTCTCGGTCTGCGAGAAGGTGATGCCGGCCGGGGTGAGCACAGGGGTCGGCACGGTCGATCCCGTGCTGAGAGTGCCGTTTCCGAGCTGGCCGCGCTGGTTGAAGCCCCACGAGTAGACGCCGCCGTCGGAGCCGATCGCGAGCGACCACCGATAGCTGGCGCTCGGGTCCGAGAGGGTGATGCCGTCCGGTGCTGTCACCGGGACGGGGGTCGAGGATGCGGTGGTCGTGCCGTTGCCGAGCTGGCCCGCATCGTTCGAGCCCCACGCGTAGATGGTCCCGTCCGACCCCACGGCCAGCGCATGGCTGCTGCCCTGGCTGGCGTCGGAGAACGTGAGCGACTCGGGTTCGGGCACGAGAACGGTGGTGTTGCCGGCGACCGGGCCGCTGTCCGGAGTCGGCTCGGTCACGGCGGCGGTGGCCGCGAGCGAGCCTCCGAGGGCGAGGGCGCCGGCCATGCCGAATGCGCCGAGAGTGCGCAGAAGCGCGCGTCGTCTGGTCACGTGTGTGTCTTCCCTGAAAGTCCGTAGCGATCGAGATGATCGGACACGGCCTCCCCTGAGACCGGATCCCCCTGCGCAGATCGGTTCACGGCATATCGCCCTAGACCTTTCTCCAGGTGTGAATATATCCGTCTGGCCGAAAGTCGTATATAGCTGAGGACTTTCATCGAGATCTGGCGCCACAATGACCCCTTAACGGGGTCGCGCCGCCCGGCGAAGAGGCCGCAACGCCACTCGACGCGTGACCAGTTCTTTTGAACCACTCAAATAAAGAGATAGGATCGTCACATGGACACCGGACTCGACTCTGCGCTTCGCGACGCAGGACTGAGGGCGACCGCGGGCCGCGTCGCCGTTCTCGAGGCCCTGGAGTCCATGGCCCATACGGATGCGGAGCGCGTGTACCGCGCGATCTCCGACGTGCTGCCGACGACGTCGATCCAGTCGGTGCACAACATCCTCGCGGACCTGACGACGGCGGGCCTCGTCCGTCGGATCGAACCGGCAGGCTCTGCAGCGCTCTACGAACGGCGCGTCGGCGACAACCATCACCACGTCGTGTGCACCGTGTGCGGTGCCATCGGCGACGTGGACTGCGTGGTCGGCGAAGCGCCGTGTCTCTCCCCGTCGCACACGGGGGGATTCACCGTCCAGACAGCCGAAGTCACCTTCTGGGGCACCTGCCCCAGCTGCCAGAACGCCGCGTAGGAGCATCCGCCGATCTCCCGGTGATACCCCGGGCTGTTCGTCGCGCCTGCGCGCAGAAGGAGAAACCCATGACCGAGCCCACGACCACCCAGACCGGGACGCCCGTCGCCAGCGACGCGCACTCCCTCACGATCGGCGCCGACGGCCCCACCGTCCTGCACGACCGCTATCTCGTCGAGAAGCTCGCCTCGTTCAACCGGGAGCGCGTGCCGGAGCGCAACCCGCACGCAAAGGGCGGTGGCGCCTTCGGCACGTTCACCGTGACCGAGGACGTCTCGGCCTACACCCGCGCCGCGGTCTTCCAGCCCGGCGCCGAGAGCGAGACGCTGCTGCGCTTCTCATCGGTCGCCGGCGAGCAGGGCTCTCCCGACACCTGGCGCGATGTGCGCGGCTTCGCGCTGCGCTTCTACACGACCGAGGGCAACCTCGACATCGTCGGCAACAACACCCCGACCTTCTTCCTGCGCGACGCCATGAAGTTCCCCGACTTCATCCACTCGCAGAAGCGTCTCGGCGACTCGGGCCTGCGCGACGCCGACATGCAGTGGGACTTCTGGACGCTCTCGCCCGAGACCGCCCATCAGGTGACCTACCTCATGGGCGACCGTGGCCTGCCGGCATCCTGGCGCCACCTGAACGGCTACGGCTCGCACACCTATCAGTGGGTGAACGCCGCTGGCGAGCGCTTCTGGGTGCAGTACCACTTCCTCTCGCACCAGGGGGTCGAGGCGATGAGCGCGGAAGAGGCCGAGAAGCTGGCAGGGTCCGATGCCGACTACTACCGTCGCGACCTGTTCGACGCGATCGCACGCGAGGAATTCCCGTCGTGGGACGTCTACGTGCAGGTCATGCCGTACGAGGAGGCGAAGGAGTACCGCTTCAACCCGTTCGATCTGACGAAGACGTGGTCGAAGAAGGACTACCCGCGCATCAAGGTCGGCACGTTCACGCTGAACCGCAACCCGCAGAACTTCTTCGCCGAGATCGAGCAGGCGGCCTTCTCGCCCGGCAACCAGGTGCCTGGCACCGGGATCTCGCCCGACAAGATGCTGATGGCGCGCGTGTTCGCCTATTCGGATGCTCAGCGCTATCGCATCGGCGCGAACTACAACCAGCTGCCGGTGAACCAGCCGCACGCGGCCGAGGTGCGCAACTACATGCACGAGGGGCAGATGCAGTACCGCTTCAACCCGGCGGAGCACCGCGTCTACACGCCGAACTCGTTCGGCCCCGCCGGAGGACCGACGGCCGACCCTGCCGCGGGCGTCGAGGCGAGTTGGGAATCCGACGGCGCCCTGATGCGCTCGGCGGCGACACTGCACTCAGAGGACGACGACTTCGGTCAGGCCGGCACGCTCTACCGCGAGGTGTTCGACGACGCCGGCCGCGCCCGGTTCATCGAGACCCTCACCGGCCAGGGCCGCGCCATCACGATCGACGCGATCCGCGAGCGCTTCTTCCAGTACTGGACGAACGTGGATGCCGCGCTCGGCGAGGAGCTCCGCCGCCGCGTGTGACCGGCGCGGTGCCGGGTGCCGGGGGCAGGGGTGCCGGGGCCGCGACCCCCACTTCGGGGGCCGACACGCCACCTCCAGGACGCGTTCGCCCGAACCGGCCGACGGGTGGCGTGTCGGCCCCCGTTCTGTGGGGCTGCTGCGAGGGGCAAGCCCGCGCCCCGGCATCCGGCATCCGGCATCCATTTTGGGGGCCGACACGCCAATCGGCGGACCTTCTCACAGGTACCGTCCGACAACTGGCGTGTCGGCCCCCGAACTGTGCGGCGGAAGCACGGCCCGGCCGCCGCAGGCACGCGCGCGACCGGCCCGCGCGGCAGGAGGAGAATGGATGCCGTGGCCGTCCCGCTCTCCGATCTGACCCAGATGCCCGAACCGCAGCAGGTGTACGCCGCCGACGGCACCCGCCTCGCGACCTACACGTGGGGCGACCTCGACGCTCCGGTCGTCGTGATCGTGCACGGATTCGCCTCGAGCGCGCGCGACACCTGGGTTCTCACCGGCTGGACGCGCCAGCTCACCCAGGCCGGATACCGGGTGCTCGCCCTCGACCAGCGAGGACACGGCCTCAGCGAGAAGCCTCACGAGCCCTCGGCCTACGGCATCCGCACCCTGGCCACCGACGTCGAGACGGTCATGGATGCGTACCTCGTCGACGACGCCGTCTACCTCGGCTACTCGCTGGGAGCACGCGTCGGCTGGGAGGTCGTGCGCGACCTCCCGCAGCGCATCGAGCGCGCGGTGCTCGGGGGCGTGCCTGACGGCATCCCACTCGCTCGCCTCGATCTCGACCAGGTGCGCGCGCTGATCGCCGACGGAACGCCGGTCACCGACCCGACCACGCAGAACTACCTCGCCCTCACCGAGCGGGTTCCCGGCAACGATCTCAGCGCTCTCGTCGCCCTGGCCGAGGGCATGCGGTCGTCGCGCACGATCGACCCCGACCCGTCGAACGCGCCGTCGCGGCCGATCCTGTTCGCGACGGGAACGAAGGATGCCATCATCGAAGGCTCCCGCGCCCTGGCCTCCGCCGCTCCGAACGGCACGTTCTTCGAGATCCCCGACCGCAACCACTTCAACGCCCCGGGGTCGCGGGCGTTCAAAGAGGCGGCGCTGGCGTTCCTCGCCGACGCGTAGGCACCCCGCCGCCTCCGCACACTTTGGGGGCCGACACGCCAGATGACGGATGCTTCAGCGCGAAGCGTCCTGCAACTGGCGTGTCGGCCCCCGAAGTGGTGCGCCGTAACCCGGGCGTGTGCGCCGCAACCCGGGCGCGACAGCCGCAACCCGGGCGCGAGGCCCGAAGGATGCCGCAACCTCCCGGCATCCGCGCGTCAGACGGCGGCGCGCTTCGGCAGCACCCATCCCGCACGCGGGAAGTGGCAGGTGTAGCCGTTGGGGTAGCGGATCAGGTAGTCCTGGTGCTCGGGCTCGGCCTCCCAGAACGGACCCTCGGGCTCGATCGTGGTGACGGCCTTCGCGGGCCACAGGCCGGAGGCGTCGACGTCGGCGATCGTGTCGCGAGCGACCTGCTCCTGCTCGGGAGAGAGCGGGAAGATCGCCGAACGGTAGCTCGAGCCGATGTCGTTGCCCTGACGGTTCAGCGTCGACGGATCGTGGATCTGGAAGAAGAACGCCAGGATGTCGCGATACGAGGTGACGGACGGGTCGAACACGATCTCGACGGCCTCGGCGTGGCCGGGGTGGTTGCGGTAGGTGGCGTGGTCGTTCTGGCCGCCGGTGTATCCGACGCGGGTGTCGAGCACGCCGGGCTGGCGGCGGATCAGGTCCTCCATGCCCCAGAAACAGCCGCCGGCGAGGACGGCCGTCTCGGTGCCGGGGGTGCGGGTGATGGTGCCGGTGTCGGTCATGACTGCTCCTCGGAAGTGGTGGTGGTGTCGGTGAAGAGGCCGCTGTATCGACCGTAGCCCTCCTCGTCCAGGCTGTCGGCCGGGATGAAACGCAGCGCCGCGGAGTTCATGCAGTACCGCATGCCCCCTGCGTCGCGAGGTCCGTCGTCGAAGACGTGGCCGAGGTGGCTGTCGGCGCCGCTGGAGCGCGCCTCGGTGCGGGTCATCCACAGCGTGCGGTCGGTGCGGGTGGTGACGGCATCCGCCTCGATCGGCTTGGTGAAGCTCGGCCACCCGGTGCCGCTGTCGAACTTGTCGGTCGACGAGAACAGAGGCTGCCCAGAGACGACGTCGACGTAGATGCCGTCGTCGTGGTTGTTCCAGTACTCGTTGCGGAAGGGCGGCTCTGTGCTGCTCTCCTGCGTCACCTCGTACTGGCGATGGGTGAGGGCGCTGACTCCCTCGGGCGTCTTGCGGTAGTCCTGCGACATGATCTGTCTCCTGTCTGACGCGGCTGGCTGCGGCGTCATCTGTCACAACAGAGGGGTCGTCGGATTTGGTCCCGCCGGGCTGGGAGCGCGCTGTGAGTTTCGCGCGCTCCACGTCGCGCTCGTCCATGAGACGATGCCGGGCATGGACTCCGCCCTCGCCGATGAACTCCGAGCCCTCCGAGCGCGCGCCTACGGGCGCGACGCCGACCTCGATCCCGCGGCGGCGGCACGGCTGCGCGAGCTCGAAGCGATGCGGGTGCGGGCACGGGCGGATGCAGCCGATGCGCGAGGGACCACCGGGCCGGACCCGCACGAGACCAACGACCCGGATGCCGGCGCGCGAGCGGCCCTTCTCGACGCGCTCGAGTCCCTCGATCCGGGCGCGTCACTCGCGCTCCGGAACGTCGAGGAACGCGCTGACGATGGAGCGACGGATGCTGGTGGGACGACCGACGCCGCCGACCGCAGCGCCGGGAACGATCCGGATGCCACCCACCCGGCATCCGGCATCCGCCGACGTCACGTCGCACTGTGGATCGCCTCGCTGATGGCCACGGCCGTGGCGGCTTCGGCAGTGACCTGGGGCATCGCGGAGATCACTCCGGTCGCGACATCGTCGGGGGCACCGCAGATCGCGACGCTCGAGCCCATCTCCGAGAGCGGCAGCTATTCGCAGATGTTCGGAGGCGGAGAGGACTCCCCGGTCTTCGAATTCTTCGGGCTCTCGCTGTTCCGGGGCGTCGGTGCCGGGTGGAACGGCAATCCCGACGCTGGTGATGTCTGCCTTCATGCGCTGGCCACGGATGATCTTCCGCCCACCGAGGAGATCGACTCGGGCTCCTGGGGGTTGGACGGTCCGATGTACAGCGGTTGCGGCGCCGGCTCGTTCCCTGCGTCGTTGACCGTGTCCTTGGACGATCAGCTGCCTGATCAACTCCGCACCGAGTTCCCCGACGCGACCGCGATCCAGTTCGTGGTCGACGGCGACCGCGTCGGGGTCTTCCTCGACGAGGGCTGATCGCCGTCGGACGTCCTTCGTCACTTCGACTCGCTCCGCTCGCTCACAGTACGGCGCTCGTCGCGGCGCTCGTCGCTGCGCTCCTCGCTCAAGAACAGGGCGCTGGCACCTGACACCACCCCGTCCCTGAGCGAGCGAAGCGCGACGAAGGGCGCCCATCACGGCATCCCCTCGTCTCTCAGGAACCGGGCCAGCGACTTCCCGCAACACGCGTTGGATAGAGTTGCTCCCCGATACTCACCACAGGGGGACGCATATGTCGGTTGGTCTGCTCGCCGTCGTCGACGACATTCTCAGCGCCGCGATGAAGGCATCGGCCAAGGCCGCGGGCGTCGTGATCGACGACGCCGCCGTGACACCGCAGTACGTGCAGGGCATCACGCCCGCACGCGAGCTGCCCGTCGTCGGCAAGATCGCGCTCGGATCACTGGCGAACAAGTTCGTCGTGATCATCCCGGTGGCACTGCTGCTGACGGCGTTCGCGCCCTGGGTGCTCCCGTACCTGCTGATCCTCGGCGGCGCCTACCTGTGCTTCGAAGGTGCAGAGAAGGTGCTCGAGTGGTTCGGCGTGCACCACGGCCACGCCGATGAGAGCGCCCGCAACGAGAACAAGCTCGTCTGGGGAGCGATCCGCACCGACCTGATCCTGTCCACCGAGATCATGCTGATCTCGCTGTCGAACCTCGAGGCCGGCCTCGACATCTGGACGACCCTGGCGATCCTCGCGGTGATCGCGCTCATCATGACCGGCGTCGTCTACGGCGCCGTCGCGCTGCTCGTGAAGATCGACGACATCGGCCTGAAGATGGCCAAGAACCCGGTGCAGCGCGTGCGCCACACCGGCACCCGCATCGTGCGCTCGATGCCCGCGGTCTTCCGCTTCGTCAGCATCCTCGGCACCGTCGCCATGCTCTGGGTCGGCGGTCACCTGCTGCTGGTCAACCTCGGCGAGGTCGGCATCCACTTCGGTGCCGACATCCTGCACGGCATCGAGCACGCCCTCGAGCCGGCCGGCGCGGTCATCGTCTGGATCGGCGACACCCTGTTCTCTGCGGTCGCCGGGCTGGCCGCAGGCCTCGTGATCGTCGGCGTCATCCTGCTGATCACGCGCCTGTTCGGCCGCAAGCCGAACTTCCACGAGGGCGAGGAGTCGCCCGCCGACGTGCACGCCTAGGGCGTGTCTCCTAAATGGTGGGCGTGGTCTGAGAGTGTTGTCGGGTGAGTCGTTTCGTGTTGTTGTCGGATGCCCAGTGGGCGTCGATCTCCGATCTCATGCCCGGCCCCACGGGGCGTAA
>NZ_JBJDRJ010000051.1:0-22430 GCF_044987415.1 Microbacterium sp. ZW T5_45
TCGCCTCCAACGGGCCGATCGCCGCGAGAACCCCCGCCACCCCGATCACCCCGTCCAACAGCACCTCCCGCAGCAGCGGCCACTTCGCCGGAAGACGATCCCCCGACGACAAACTCACATCCCGCCGGACCGCCGCCGCGACCCGGATCGTCTTCCCCGCCGACGCCGCATCCGTCAACAACGCCCGCTGCAACAACTCATTCATCCCCGAGCATCCGAACCGGTGACCGAACTCCACATCCGCACACGCAACGGCCTCGACCGTCACGGCATCCGTCAACCGGCCGATCTCCCCCAACCGGCGCAACACCACCGCCCGATCCTCGTCCGACAACCCCGCCAGCACGTCCCCGGACAGCACCTCACGCAGGCCGTCAACAGCCTTGCCGAGAGCAGCATCCGTGATCGGGTTCATACCCCCAGTGAACACCCGACCACCGACATTCCCACCCCGAGAATCCCCAGACCAGGAATCAGAAAAGTGGAATACCGGAATAGATCACACGAGCCCCGAGATACGCCCCACACGCACGGGAGGAGAACACACGATCGGGAGGAGAACCCCGCCCGATTCCTCCGCCCGAACGCGAGATCCCCTCCCGAACGCGCGCAAGAAGAGACCCGTCTACGCTCCCCTGAACTCCGCCGTCGACTCCCTCACGACGAGCTCCGGTTCGACCGTGAGATGGGTCGTCTGCTCCCCCGTCGTGATCTGATGATGCAGCAGTCGGAACGTCGTCTCCCCGAGCGATCGGAAGTCCAGGCGCATGGTCGTCAGCGCAGGCGAGAAGTACTCGGCCGTGGGCATGTCGTCGACGCCCACGATCGAGAAGTGCGTCGGTGCGCGGAAGCCCCGGTGCTCCATCGCGCTGAGGAACCCGAGCGCGATCTCGTCATTGCTCGCGAACACCCCGGTGAACGATGTCGGGTCCACGCTCTGTCCTGCGGCGAATCCCGAACGGGGCGACCAGTCCGTCGCCCCGCGGACCACCCGCGGCTCAAGCCCCGCCTCCGCCATGGCGTCTCGATATCCGCGCTCGCGCTCGACCGCCTCGTTGCGAGTCGACGGTCCGTGACGTAGTCGGGGCGGCGCTTACGGGCTGGGATGCCGAAGTCGCCGCGGGTGGACCCCGAGGTGCGGGTGGCGACGGCGGTGCTCATCGCTCTTCTCCCTTCATCGACCAGGCCAAGCCCGACCTGAACAACCTGCCCATGTGGGCTCTGCCGACGACCTGGGAATGGGGCAACTACGCCGCCGCCCTCGACACCGGGAACTTCTGGGTCACGGCGGGCAACAGCCTGCTCGTCGCCGCGATCAAGGTGCCGCTCGGACTCGCGATCGCCGCCGCAGCGGCCTTCGCCCTCGCCCGCATCCGCTTCCGCGGCGGTCGGGTGGTTCTGATGATCATCGCGGTGGGCTCGATGGTGCCGATCCAGATCGGCCTCGGACCTCTCTTCAACACGATGCTCGACCTGAAGCTGCTGGACTCTCTCGGCGGCATGATCCTGCCGTACCTCGCGTTCGGCATCCCCTACCAGATCTTCGTTCTCTATGGCTTCTTCCGAGGAGTGCCGGACGAGCTCGAGGAGTCGGCCCGCATCGACGGCGCATCGACGTTCCGCATCTTCTGGCAGATCATCCTGCCGCTCGCGAAGCCGGCCCTCGCGGCGCTGTTCGTGCTCGACTTCGTCGCCACCTGGAACGAGTACGCCATGGCCACGACCCTGCTGCGCACGCAGTCGAACTGGACGATCCCCCTCGCGGTGCAGAGCTTCTCGACGCAGCACGGCACGGACTACGGGCCCATGAACGCCTTCATCTTCATGTCGGCGATTCCGGTGCTCATCGTCTACCTGCTGTTCCAGCGCTACTTCGTGCAGGGCGCACTGGCGGGGGCCGTGAAGGGCTGAAGCGTCGATCCGCTCGCCGGGCCGCCGGGCTCGATGCCGATCAACCGCGTGCGCACCGGAACTCGCGCGAGCGGCGGATGCCGACGCGGGCGGATGCCGGGACGAGCAGGCCTGTGTCGCACAGTGTCACCACCGGGGTCACAAGACCCTCAGAACTGGCGCCACAACCCCGGGTTGAATATTCTTTCGTTAGCGAATCTTCATGAGATCGCGGGAGAGGACGGCGCCCGTGCCTTCGAATACTTACAGCCGACCGCTCGACGGGCAAGTGCGACTGATGACGAAGGTCGCCCGGATGTACCACGAACGCGGCATCCGGCAGGCCGACATCGCCGACGCCCTCAACATCTCGCAGGCAAAGGTGTCCCGACTCCTGAAGCGTGCGGCATCCGTCGGGATCGTCCGCACGATCGTCACCGTCGCGCCCGGCGTCTACGCCGAGACCGAGGAGCTCCTCGAGCAGCGCTTCGGCCTGGCCGAAGCCGTCGTCGTCGACGTCGACCCGGATGCCGACCGCGACGAGACCCTCGCATCGATCGGCGCCGGAGCGGCCGCCTACCTCGAGGCCACCCTTGCCGGAACCGACCGCATCGGCGTCTCGTCGTGGAGCCAGACCCTGCTCGCCGTGGTCGACCGGATGCGTCCGTTCGCAGCCCGGGGCGCGACCGAGGTCGTGCAGCTGCTGGGCGGATCCGGGGCTCCCGAGGTCCAGGGCCACAGCCACCATCTGCTCGGCGATCTCTCGCGCATCCTGGGCGCCGAGGCCGTGCACGTGCAGGCCCCCGGTATCGTCGCGAACGCCGCCATCAGGGATTCGCTGCTCGAGGATCCGGCGATGCAGGACATCAGCCGACGCTGGCGCGAACTCACGATGACGATCATGGGCATCGGCACGATCGAACCGAGCGACGTCCTCGCGTCCAGCGGCAATGCGTTCACCGCCGCCGAGCGAGCCGAGCTGCTCGCCGACGGAGCCGTCGGCGACATCTGCCACCGCACCTACCGCCTCGACGGCACCCCCGTGCAGGAGGGTTTCGACGAGCGCGTGATCGCGATCCCCGTCGATGATCTGCGCCGCATCCCCCGCCGCCTGGGCATCGCCGGCGGAGCGCACAAGGTCGACGCGATCCGCGGCGCCGTCGCCGGGGGCTGGATCAACGCACTGGTCACGGATCTGCGCACTGCTCAGGCGCTGCTCGAAGGCTGAGGAACCGAGGTCGCCCCTCACAACTCCTCGAAGATCGAGTGCGGCGGCCCGACGTCACCCCGCGGCGAGCGCGTCCCGCAACCTCGTGATCCCGGCCTCGAGACTGGTCAGCACCGGCACGTCGACCGTGACGGACGCCGCCGCACTCGCCATCGACGCCTGCGCCAGCACCACGACGTCGGCCTGCGTGGCGAGCCGCTGGATCGCCGCGCCCACGAGCTCGTCGTGGCGCGGCCGGTCTCCCCCGGAGACTGCGGCGAACGCCCCGTCGACGACCTCGCTGATCACCTCGGGCGCTGCACCGGCGAGCGCCGCACGCTCGGCGATCAGCGCCAGCGTCGGCGCGAGAGTGGTCGGCAGTGTCGCGATCACGGCGATGCGCGACCCGGTCGCGACGGCCTGGTCCGTCATGGCCTCGTCGATGCGCAGCACCGGGATGCCGACCCTCGAGCCGAGCTCCGCCGCATAGCCCGAGATCGACGAGCACGTCAGCATGACGGCATCCGCCCCTGCCGACTGCGCCGCGCGGACCAGGTCCTCGAGCCGGATCTCCACGGACGAGGCCCGGTCGGGGTCTGCGAGATCCGCGACGATCTTGTCGTCGAGGTAGTTCACGGTCGCCGCATCCGGGATCAACCGGCCGGCCAGCTCGGCGACCGGCGGGATGACGACGGCGCCGGTGTGCAGGAACGCGATGCGGGTCATGACTATCCCTTCACGGAGCCGGCTGCCATGCCGGCCATGATCTTCTTGTTGAGGAAGACGAACACGATCAACAGTGCCACGATGTTGATGCTGATGGCCGCGAACAGCGGCCCGTACTGGGTCGATCCGTACTCGTCGTTCATGCTCAGCAGGCCCACCTGGATCGTGGCGAGCTCGGGCTTCGAGGTGAAGGTCAGCGCGATGAGCAGGTCGTTCCACACGCTGAAGAACTGCACGAGCGCGATCGTGAGGATCGCGTTCTTCATGAGCGGGAGTCCGATCACGAAGAACTGCTTGAGCGGACTGCATCCGTCCATCGTCGCCGCCTCGAACACCTCGCGGGGCACCGAGCGGAAGTACGTCGCCATGAGGAACGTCGTGAGCGGAAGCCCCATCACGGTGTAGGTGATGATCAGCGGCCACAGCGAGTTCGTGAGTCCGAGCTTGAAGTACACGGTGAACAGCGGCACGAGGATCATCTGCCCAGGGACCATGATGCCGGCGAGGATCAGCAGCAGCGTCGTGTGACGCCCCTTCCAGATCATGACCTCGAGCGCATAGCCGGCGGCCACGCCGAGCAGCACGATCAGGGCGACAGAGGGCAGGGTGACCAACAGGCTGTTGCGATAGTTCGTCGCGACGTTGCCGCGGGTGAACGCAGCGATGTAGTTCTCGAGGTTGAACGATTCGGGCAGCGCCCATGTCGGATTCGAGAGGAACTCGGACTGGGTCTTGAACGAGCCGAGGATCATCCACAGCTGCGGGTAGAGCACGATGATCAGCAGCAGCGTGACGACGAACCACACCGGGATGCGACGGATCATGCGCAACGCGGTGCGCGCGACCGGTGCCGGCCTGGGCTTGCGGGCGAGAGGGGGAACCCCCACCAGGGTCTGCGTCTCGGACATCTCAGGCCTCCGCATTCTTCTTGCTGGACGACCGGAACACCGCGAGCGTGAAGACCAGGCAGAGGATCGTCAGCACGAGGGCGATCGTGGATCCGTAGCCGTACTCCGCGTACTCGAAGGCCGTGCGGTACATGTACAGGGTGAGCGGCGCGGTGGTCGTGCCGGGGCCGCCGCCGTTGAGGGCGAGCAGGCTGTCGAACACCTTCAGAGTGGAGTTGAAGCTGAAGATGATCGAGGAGATGAGGATCGGCAGCGACAGCGGCAGCACGATGTGCCGCACGAGCTTGAGGCCGTTCGCCCCGTCGATGCGCGCCGATTCGATGACCTCGTCGGGGATGTCGAGCAGCCCTGTGTAGAGCAGCACGGCGTAGAAGCCCATCGAGCTCCACCACGTCATCGCGAGAGCGACGCCCATGGTGCCCACCGTGGACGCGAGGAACTCGACGCTGCCGAGGCCGAGGAAGTTGAGGAGGTCGTTCACAGGGCCCTGGTTGTCGCCGACGGCGACGAAGCTCTTGAACAACAGCGCGACCGCCACCGTCGGCAGCACCATGGGGAAGAAGACCGCGGTGCGCAGGAAGGCCGATCCCTTGCGCAGCACGAACACGTACAGCAGCGCCAGCAGGTAGCCGAACACGATCTGCCCTGCCGTGGCGAGCACCGCGAAGATGATGCTCACCCAGAGCGACTGGATGCCGGCGGGGTCCTGGAAGAACTTGGCGAAGTTGTCGACGCCGACGAACTCGAACCCACGGAGCGTGTTGCCCTCGAAGAACGACAGGCCCAGCGACCAGGCCACCGGGACGAGCTTGAGACCGACGTAGAGCACCAGGGTGGGTGCGAGCAGGATGATGATCGTCTTGCGATCACCGAAGACGCGTTTCATGGGCGGCGTGCTTTCGTGACGGATGTCGGCCCGGGCCTGCAGCTGCGGAGTGGATCAGTGCGGTTGCGGGCCCGGGCCGGGGGTCGGTGTCCGGTGCCGACGATGACGTCGGCACCGGACGAGGGCGTCAGCGGTTCTGGTCGATGCTCTGCTGGAGCTGGGTCATGTACTCCTCAGCCGAGAGCTGACCCGAGACCAGGAGCGACATGTTCGACTGTGCGAGGCTCGTCGACTTGCCATCCATGAGTGCCTCGAACCACAGCACGGTCTCGTCGACCTCGGCGACCTTCTCCTGGATCGCCTGCGTGGTGACGGGCAGGTCGGGGACCTCTTCGTTGACCTTGAAGCCCGAGATCACACCGGCATCCGACAGCGCCTGCGAACCGTAGTTCTCGGCGATGCACTTCAGCCACGCACCGACCTTCGGCCCGTACGTCTTCGGGTTCATCGCGAAAGCGGTGCCGGCGTTGGCGGGCCACTGGTCGATCGTGCCCTTGCCGCCGTCGACGGCCGGGAACGGCATGAACCCGACGTTGTCGATGCCGATCTGGTTCTCGTCCTCGTTGTTGATGTTGCTGAGAAGCCAGGTGCCGTCGTACTTCATCGCGGCCTTGCCGGTGAGGAAGTCGTTGGTCGCGGCCGCAGCGTCCTTCGAGATGAATCCCTCGCCGAAGTATCCGGCGGCGGCGAGGTCGGCGACGGCCTGCGCGGCCTCGACGTACTCGGGGTCGGTGAGCTTGGCGTCGCCGTCACGGATCGCGGTCATCGCGTCGGGACCGGCGAGACGGTAGGCGTACATGCCGATCAGTCGGGTGACCGGCCAGGCGGCGGCGCCGGCCTCGGCCATCGGCGTGTAGCCTGCGGCGAGGAGCGCGTCATTGGCGTCGAGCAGCTCGTCCCAGGTCTGCGGCTCTTCGATGCCGAGCTCCGCGAAGATCTCCTTGTTGTAGAAGATGCCCTCGAGGTTGTACTGGTACGGCAGCGAGACCATCTGCCCGTAGACGTTCTCGATGGTCGACGAGGCCGCCGGAAGGATCTGGTCCCACACCCCCAGATCGTCGAGCGCGGTCTTGTAGTCGAGCACGAGGTCGGCCGCTCCCAGGTCGCCGTCGGGGCGGACCATCGCGGTGCCGGCGATGAAGTGCGCGGGCAGCGAGTCCTGGCTGGCCAACAGCGTGACCTTCTGCACCACGTCGGCCTGCGCGACCGTCTGGTGCTCGAGCGGCAGATCGTCGTTCTCGGCCTTGCACGCACCGGACGCGAGGGCGTCGAGCTCGGTGGCGAGTGTGGTGTTCTCGTTCGCGCTGAGAACCGTGAAGGACTCGGGGTCGGTACCCGTCGCTCCACCGGCGTCTCCCCCGCTGCCGCCGTCAGCGGTTCCGGTCGAGCACGCCGCGAGCGAGGCGATGGTGAGCAGGGCGAACCCCGACGCGAGAAGCGCGCGGGGGGTGCGGCGAGAGTTCATGGATGCGTCCTCCTTGACGACGAACGTGCTGTGTGTCGGTGTACGTGAAACGTTACGGATTCCGACTCGGTGTGTCAACACTCAGTACTGAAAGAATATTCACTTAGGCTCGAAATCGTGACATACTGCTGAATCGAACGACACTCGCATCGACACAGGGACCGCTCAATGACGACCTCTTCCCCCCACGCTCCGCTCCGTCCTCTGCACGCCGCAGAGGCGCGATGGTCGAGCGGATTCTGGGGATCCGTGCAGGACCGCACCTTCACCTCGACCGTGCCGACGATCTGGCAGTCCCTCAGCGACGGAGAGGTCAGTCCGGGCCTCCGCAACTTCCGCATCGCCGCGGGTCTCGAGGACGGCGCGCACGACGGTCCTCCGTTCATGGACGGCGACTTCTACAAGTGGCTCGAAGCGGCGATCGCTCAGCTCGAAGTGGCGCCGACCGATGAGCTCGCAGCCCAGGTCGACGAGCTCGCCCGTCTGATCGCCTCGGTGCAGCGCGAGGACGGCTACCTGCACACCCCCGTGCTCATCCAGAGCCGTCATGCCGAGCAGGCGGTGGCCCTCGCCGATCGGTTCCACTTCGAGACCTACAACCTCGGCCATCTCATCACCATGGGAGTGCGGCACTTCGAGGTCACGGGCAGCGAGACGCTGCTCGATGTCGCGAAGCGCGCAGCGTCGTTCCTCGAGGACCTCGCGACGAACAAGCCGGTCGAACTGGCCCGCAGCGCCATCTGCCCGTCGCACTACATGGCCGTGATCGAGCTGTACCGCGCCACCGAGGACCCGCAGTACCTGGAACTCGCCGAGGCCTTCCTGGGGGTGCGCGACGACTTCGAGGGCGGCGACGACAACCAGGACCGCCTTCCCGTGCGCGAGCAGAAGGTCGCGGCCGGTCACGCCGTTCGCGCCAACTACCTGTACGCCGGACTCGCCGACCTGGTCGCCGAGAACGGCGACCAGGAGTTGCTGCAGGTGCTCGAGGGACTCTGGAACGATGTCGTCGACACCAAGCTCTACATCACCGGCGGCTGCGGAGCGCTCTACGACGGCGCCTCCCCCGACGGCTCACCATGGCAGGAGGACATCAGCCGAGTCCACCAGGCGTACGGGCGCGCATTCCAGCTGCCGAACACGACCGCGCACAACGAGTCGTGCGCGAACATCGGCATGATCCTGTGGAGCGAGCGGATGCTGTCGCTCACGGGCGACGCGCGCTACGCCGACGTGATCGAGCAGATCTCGTTCAACAGCCTGCTCTCGAGCGTCGACCTCGACGGCGACGAGTACTTCTACACGAATCCGCTGCGCCAGGTGCGCGACCTGCCGTTCCCGCTGCGTCGCCCCGGCGACACCGGCATGCACCCGGTGCCGAGTCCGCCGCCCTCGGACGAGCGACTGCGCGAACGGTACCTCAGCTGCTTCTGCTGCCCTCCGAACATCGCCCGCACGCTGGCGCGATTCCACGAGCGCGCAGCATCCGTCTCCGCCGACGGGCTGTTCATCCACCAGTACGGCGGCAGCGCGATCGATCTCGCCGGAGGCGTGCTGAGCCTGCGCGAGGACAGCGACTACCCGTGGAGCGAAAGGATCGCGTTCACCGTGACGGCCGCCGCCGACGGTGGTGTTCCGGTGCACGTGCGGATACCCGGCTGGTCCCGAGGCGCGACCCTCACGGTCGACGGCGACGAGCACGAGGTCTCTGCTCCCGGCACCTACACGCGGATCGACCGCGCCTGGAAGGTCGGCGACGTGATCGAACTGTTCCTGCCGATGCCGGTGCGCGTGCTCCGCGGACACCGACTCGCGGAGGAGATCACCAACCAGATCGCCGTGCGGCGTGGTCCGGTGGTCTATGCGCTGGAGAGCACCGACCTCCCCGACGGTGTCGTGCTCGAGCGGGCGGCCTTCCGCCGTGGCACCGGGTTCGATGTCCTCCGCGGTGAGATCGCCGGAGTCCCCGTCGCGCTGCTGCAGACGCAGCTGGTGGTGATCCCGGAGAGCGACGAGGACGCCCTGTACACAGAGCTCGGCGACACCGAGCTCGCCACGGCATCCGTCTCACTGCTCCCCTACTTCGCCTGGGGCAATCGCGGCCCGTCGGAGATGTCGGTGTGGCTGCCGGTGGTGTGGTGATGGGCACCCCCGTGGAGCACGTCATCGCGACGTACATCATCGAGACCTCGTTGCCGCTGCAGCATGCCGCCGAGGTGCTCGCGGGCGAGCAGTCCACCGGCACCTTCGTGCGGGTCGCGCGCGAATCGGACGAGGTGCGGGCCCGCTTCGCCGCGCAGGTCGAGAGCCTCACCGAGGTGCCGCTCACCGGAGCATCGGCTCTGCCGGGTTCGATCGGCGACCCGGCCGAGCGCCGGCGCGCCGTGCTGCGGCTGCGGTTCCCCCTCGACAACTTCGGGCCGTCGCTGCCGAACCTCCTGGCGGCCGTCGCCGGCAACCTGTTCGAGATCAAGGAGCTCGCAGCCATCAAGCTGATCGACCTCGACCTTCCTACGGCCTTCGCCGAGCGCTACCGCGGGCCGAAGTTCGGCGTGGAGGGCACCCGCCGACTCATGTCGCGCCCCGAGGGGGCGATGATCGGCACGATCGTGAAGCCCAGTATCGGGCTGACCCCGGCGCAGCTCGGCGAGCTCGTGGGCGAGCTGGCCGCCGCGGGCGTCGACTTCATCAAGGACGACGAGCTGCAGGGCAACGGCCCGAATGCGCCGCTGCAGGCGCGCGTGGACGCCGTCATGCCGGTGCTCAAGCGCCACGCCGACCGCACCGGCGTGATGCCGATGTACGCCTTCAACATCACCGACGACATCGGTCGCCTCGAGGCGAACCACGACCTCGTCGTCGCGGCGGGCGGCACCTGCGTCATGGCGTGCGTGAACCTCGTCGGCTTCGCCGGTCTCGAGTTCCTGAACCGCCACTCCGAGGTCCCCATCCACGGGCACCGCACGATGCTCGGCGGCATCATGCGCTCGGAGCAGCTCGGGATAGGGTTCCGGGCATGGCAGAAGATCGCGCGGCTCTCGGGGGCCGACCACCTGCACACCAACGGCATCAGCAACAAGTTCTACGAGACGGATGCTGAGGTGCTCGACTCGATCGCCGCGGTGCGCGAACCGCTGCTCGGCATCACCTCGACCGTGCCGGTGCTCTCCAGCGGACAATGGGGCGGGCTCGCGCACGCCACGTATGCCGCGGTGCGGACGAGCGATGTGCTCGTGCTCGCCGGAGGCGGCATCCACGGCCACCCCGACGGTTCCGCCGCCGGAGTCGCGAGCATGCGCGCGGCGTGGGCGTCTGCCGAGCGCGGCGAGAGCGTCGATCAGGCGCTGAGCGCTTCGGCCGAACTGCGCCGAGCCGCCGAGCTGTTCGGGCCAGCCCGTGTCTGACTCGACCCTGCGCGTCGGGTACTACGGCGACGACTTCACCGGCAGCGTCGACGTGCTGCTGCAGTTCGCCCGGCACGGCTGGTCGGGCCGACTGTTCGTGGGGCTTCCCGATGACGGGCTGCTGCGCGATGCGGCATCCGCTCATGACGTGGTCGGCATCGCGGGCATCGCCCGGTCGCTGCCGACCGAGCGGATCGACGCGGAGGTGCGCCCCGCGCTGGAGGCGCTGCACGCGCTGTCACCGCAGGTCGTGCAGTACAAGGCCTGCTCGACGGCGGACTCGTCGCCGGAGATCGGCAGCATCGGTCGCGTGATCGAGGTGGGCCGCGAGGTCGTCTCGGATGCCGCAGTGCCGATGCTGTTCGCGCAGCCCGACTTCGGTCGCTTCACGGTGTTCGGCACGCACTTCGCCGCCGAGGGCGGCACCGTGTACCGCCTCGACCGCCAGCCGACCATGTCGACGCACCCGTCGACGCCGATGCACGAGGCCGACCTCGCGCAGCACTTCTCGGCCCAGACCGCGCTGCCGATCGGCGGGATCACCCGACTCGAGTACTCCGACCTCGCCGCACGGCTGGAGTCCTCGGCGGATGCCGCGGTCGTGCTCGATGCGATCGACAATGCGGATGCCGAAGCGGTGGGCCGCGCGCTGCTCGCGCAGCAGGCGCCGGTGTTCGCGATCGGGTCCGGCGGACTCAGCTGGGGAATCGGCGCTGCCGACCCCGGTGACGCAGTCGCGCTTCCACAGGCCACAGGGTCGCGGGGGCCCGTGCTCGCCGTGTCCGGCAGCCGCTCGGCGCAGACCAGCCGTCAGATTCTCCACGCATCGGAGTCGGGCTGGCTGGTGGAGCACCTGTCCTTCACGGATGCCGAGGCGCAGGCAGCACGCGTCCGCGAGGCGCTGTCGGCGGGGCGCAGCGTCGTGCTCACCTCCGACGAGGCGCCTGTCGGCACGGACACCCTGGAGCGGATCGCCGACGCGGCCGCCGAGGCGATCCGCGCCGTGACCGATCTCGTGCGCCGGGTGATCGTCGCGGGAGGCGACACCTCGGGGCGTGTCACGCGCCTGCTCGGAGTGGACTCGCTCGCGATCGCTGCGAACCCGGTCGCCAACGTCGTGCTGCTTCGCGCGTCATCCGCACTCCCCGGCGTCGACGGTCTGGAGCTGCTCCTCAAGGGCGGCCAGGTCGGCGCGGACTCGCTGTTCACCGACATCCGCTCGCTCGACGTCTGAGGCATCGGTGTTCCCGGCACGTGGGCGAGCCGGGACGCCCGGCGCGGCGCTCACTCCCCGGCGCCGAACACCTGGCGTATCGCTTCGAGATAGCGCGTGCCGCGGTCGCGGTCCGGGAGGAGCGCGGATCCCTCGGTCCACTCGTTCCATGCGTTCACCGTCAGCACCGGGAACGGGGTCGGCTGCTCCTCGATGAAGCTCTTCGCACGGCGCAGCGCGACCTCGAACTCCTCAGGCGTCTGGTCCCAGACAGGCGTGAACGGATAGCGCCCCCTCACGAACGCCACGTCCTGCGCGGTCCGCGGCGATGAGTCCCAGCCGACTGTGACGTTCGGGTGGAACGGCATGGGCAGCTCTGCCCGCAGTCTCTCGTAGTCGGCGAAAGCCTCGTCCTGAAGCCGCTGCACGTCGCCTCTCGGGAAGTCGTACGTGTCGACGTCCGTGTGGTGGACCCACACGTACGACGTGCCCGAGTCCACTTCCAGCAACCGCAGCAGCGATGCGGGATCATCGACCGCGATCGCCGTCGGCAGTACGCCGAAGCCCCAGACCACGGCATCCAGGTGCAGTCCGACGAAACCCGCATCGACGACCCTCGATCTGAACCATCTCAGCGCGTCGACCGTTTCGTCGACGCCACCGAGACCCTCGATGAGACCACCGATCTCATAGATCGAGAACCACGGCCGCCCCTCGACCCGCAGGTAGTTGGGTCTGCGGAAGTAGTGCTCGATGATGTGATCGACCATGCGCTCGAACGCAGCCCTTCCGATCGCTCCGTTCTCGAGCCGACGAGCATCGTCCTGGCCGGGATCCGCGTACGGGAAGATGTCGACGAGCTCGTGATTCGCCCACATCAGAGCGAAGACCATCTCTTCGCTGTTCCGGGCGCGGAGCAGCCCCTCGTCCAGTGCCCCAGACAGGTACGGGCCGTCCTCGTACCAGTAGTAGTCGACGAGGAAGCCGTCGACACCGTGCGCTGCAGCAAGCGCGATGTCCTCTTCCGCGTTGGCCGGATCCGACTCATCGCGATAGCCGGTGGCGGGGATCCTCGGCTGCCGATGACCTTCGAATCGTGGACGGGCGTCACGGAGGAGCTTCCACTCGTCCCAACCGTCACCGAACCAACGCGCGTTGCGCGGATCGGCATGCCAGTCGGGGAAGTAGTAGGCGAGCACAGTGGGGCGGGTCATGTCACTCCTGGGATTCGTGGAGGCGGTCATTTCAGGGCTCCGGCCGACATGCCGCGGCGGAACATGCCCTGCATGAGGAGGTAGGCGAGGACGATGGGAAGGCTGATGAGCACGTTCGCCGCGAACACCTTCGGGGTGTCCACCAGACGCTGACTCTGGAAGTACGTGGGCACCTGTGTCAGTACCTGCAGGTCCGTGTCCTGGATGAAGATCAGAGGCAGAAGGTACTCGTTCCACGCCGCCAGGAACGTGAAGATCGCGATGACGGCGAGGATCGGACGGCAGATCGGCAGCAGGATGCTCCAGAAGAATCGGAAGTCTCCTGCGCCATCCAACCGTGCCGCCTCGTAAAGCTCGATCGGCAGCCCTCGGATGTAGTTCGCGCCGACGAGCACCCCGAAGGGGATCGAGATGGCGGCGAGCGGGACGACGACCGCCCAGTACGTGTTCAGCAGTCCCAGCCTCTGGACGAGCGAGTAGAGCGGCACGATCAACGCGATCGCGGGCAGCGACATCCCGGCCAGGATCGCCACCATCGCGACACGGGCACCTCGAGGACGGAGGATCACGATGCCGTAGGCGGCGAGGATCGCGCTGACCAGCACGATGGCGACTGTGCAGAAGGAGACGACGAGGCTGTTCCAGAGGAACAGCGCGAAGGGTGTGGTCGTGAGGACGGCGACGTAGTTGGTCGCCCCCTCCCCCTGCAGCGAGGTCAGAAGGATCATCCCGAGCGGCAGCACGAGGATCAAGAGACAGATCACGACGAGTATCTGACTGATCACACGCCCCCGGAGTGTCTGATGCTGGAACATGTCAGCGAGCCTCTCTGCTGGAGAGCCGCACCTGCAGCACGGCGAAGATCATCGCGAGGACGCAGAGCGCGATCGACAGAGCCGCGCCGTAGCCGGCGTGGAACTGACCGATCGCCTGCTTGTAGATGTAGCCGGTGAGCACCTGGGTCGTATTGCCGGGACCACCGGCCGTTGTGAGGTACACGATGTCGAATGTCTTCAAAGCGCTGATCGTGCCGAGCACGATCAGGACGAGATGCGACCCCGAGAGGAGGGGTGCGACGATGTGACGGAGCACTTGACCGGTCGATGCGCCGTCGATGCGGCTGGCTTCGAGCACGGAACCGTCGACCTGCCCGAGAGCCGCGTCATAGATGAGGAAGCTGTACCCCGTGTACTGCCAGACGTTGATGAGGATGATCGTCCCGAGCGCCGTGCGGGGGTCCGCCAACCACGCCTGATCGATGTCGGCGAAAGGCAGGGCGGAGAGCATCCGGTTGAATCCTCCGTCGGGGGTGAGCAGGATCCGGAACGATGTCGCGACGACCGCAGGTGCGAGCACCACGGGAACGAAGGCGAGCGTGCGAAGAAGCCCCCTCAGAGCAGCCCTGGTGCGTACCAGCACGGCGAGCAGGAACCCGAACACCATCTGCAGGCCGATCGTCGCCACCGCGAACAGTGCCGTGTTGCCGAGCGAGGTCCAGAAGACGGGGTCGGTGAGCATCGTCGCGTAGTTCGCCAGCCCGACCGGTACGGCCGTCGCGCTGATTCCGTTCCAGTCGAGGGTGGAGTACCCGATGTTGGCGGCGATGCCGACATGCACGATCCCGACGACGAGGATGAGCGCGGGGAGCAGATAGAGGTACGACGCCGGGGAGAAGCGGCGTCGGTGACGCGCTCGGACTCCGGATGGTGGCGCGATCGCGGACATCATGATCCTGTTCTGGCCGGGGCGGGCCGTCCCGCCCCGGCCGAGTTTCAGCGGGCGAGGGAAGCGGAGACGGCCTGCACCTGAGCCAGCGCCTCCGCGGACGTCTGCGTTCCCGCGGCGACAGCCGAGAGCGCCTCGCCGAGGGCGGCGGCGAGATCCGGATACGGGATCTGGCGCGCACCGACGAGAGACTGCAGCGACTGCTGCTGGCCCTCGACATCGGCGACCTGGCGCTCGTCGATCACGTCATCCGTGGCGACCGCGATCGAGACCACACCGGGGATGTTGCCGCCGGCGGCCTGGATCTCCTGGCCGCCGCCGACCGAGAGGAACTCGAGGAATGCCAGCGCGGCCTCCTGATCCTTCGTCTGCGCCGACACCGCCCAGCCGTTGTCCGGTCCGCCGAACGGTGCGGTGGGTTCGGAGGACGCATCGGCCGCAGGGAACGGTGCAGAGAGGAAGACTCCGTCGATCGTCTCTGTGACGGTCTTCTGCGACTCCGCCAGGCCCGTGTTCGTCATCGTGCCCGGGGTGTTCCATGTTCCGAGCGCGATGAAGGCGGCCCGCCCCTCGAGGAAAGCGCCGAACGCATCGGGGTACTCGGCCATGGCCGTCGCGCCCTTCGGGATGATTCCCGAGGTGAACAGCGACTGCCACGCGTCCATGGCCCGGACGAACGCCTCATCCGTCCAGTCGGCGTCACCCGCGATGGCGTCGTACACCTCGCCGGGCGCCACGCTGTTTATCAGGGACAGGAAGACATCCGTGTTGACCCAGGCATCCTTCGCACCGTGTGCAAGACAATCGCGTCCGCCGGCGACGATCGCGGCGCAGGTGTCGGCCCACTCATCGAGATCAGTCGGGACCTCGAGTCCGAGCTCTTCGAGGATCGTCGCGTTGTAGTAGATGAACCCACCGGCGCTCATGTAGGACGGCAGGGCGACCTGGGCCCCGTCGAGCTGGAGCTGAGACAACCCTTCGGGATAGAACTCGTCCTTCCACTCCGGCCCGATCGCCTCGGTGAGGGCATCGTCCAGCGGCAGCGCCAGGGAGCCGAAGTTGTCGACGAGCTCACCGGGCTGCAGCTGGAAGACGTCGGGCCCATCACCAGAGGTCAGGCCAGTGCGGATCGCAGTGACGTAGTCGTTGTAGCTGTACTGCTTGTAATCGACCGTGACTCCGGGATTCGCCTCCTCGAACTGCGCGATGACGTTGTCGGCGTCGAACGCGTTCCATGCCCACCACGTGACCGTCGTGTCATCGGAACCCTGTCCGCCGTCGGTCGTCGTACCGACGCAGCCGGAGAGCAGGACCGCCCCCGCCGTGAGACCTATGAGGATCGCACCCCGCGTGCGCTGTCGTCCGTTCATGCCTAGCTCCTTTGCTGTGGGTCCGAGGAGGAAAAGTGAAATGTTTCACTTAGTCTCATCGGCGAAGATATGCCCAGAGCAAATGCCATGTCAAGACCAGTCACTCGATTGCTATGCTCGCAAGTGAAAGATTTCACCGAAGGGGGTGCTATGAAGAGATCAGCGACGATCACACAGGTCGCCGAGCACGCCGGCGTCTCCTTGGGCACCGTGTCGAACTACATCAACGAGACGAAGACGATCGCGCCGGCCACCGCTGAGAGGATCGAGCGAGCCATCGCCGAGCTCAACTTCGTCCCCAACCGGGCGGTGCGCACCCTGAGAGGCAACCGCAGCAGCGTGATCGGCTTCGTCGTGCCGGACGGAGCGAATCCCTTCTTCACCGAGCTCGCCCGACATGTCGAGGAAGCAGCTCGAGACCGTGGATGCGTCGTCGTCTTCTGCGACACCGCCGGCGACGAAGAGCGCGAGCGCGAGTATCTCCGCAGTCTCGCCGAGATGCGCGTCAGCGGGGTCATCCTGACGTCCGTCAACGCGCAGACGCGGAACCTCGGCGACCTGCACGCGGTGGATGCGCCCATCGTGCTTCTCGGTGATGACAAGCCCGGGCTGGACGCCGCCTCGATCACGGTCGATCATCACCGGGGCGGCTACCTCGGCATGAGCCATCTGCTGTCGATCGGCCGGCGTCGCATCCTGTATGCCGGCGGCCCCGCCGGCGGGGCCGTCCTCGACTCCCGCGTCGAAGGGGCGGAACAGGCGATCCGCGACCTCGGCCTCGGCGCGGAGACGAGACTGCGCCGCGTGGACGCTCTCGGGCGCAGCATCGCGGAACGGGCTGCACTGGTCGATGCCGTTCTGGATCCGAGCGACCCCGCGGACGCCGTCCTGTGCGGGAACGACATGATCGCGTTCAGCATCCTGAACGCTCTCATCCGCCGCGGGGTGCGGGTCCCTGAGGACGTCGCGATCGTCGGACACGACGACATCGAGCTCGCCGCGCAGATGGTCGTGCCGTTGACGACCGTTCGTCAGCCGATCGCGGACCTCGGACGTCTCGCCGCGGAGCTGCTGTTCCACCAGACGTCGACCGAAGGCTCACCGCAGCAGCACCTCATCTTCACTCCGGAGCTCGTGATCCGGGAGTCCACCGTCCCCGCCCGGTGAGCATGGCCGGATATGCCGCAGTCAGCGCGCGATCGACAGCCGCACGCGCCAGGTCGTGCGCTCGCGTGGGATGCGGTAGCGCTCGGGTGTCGCAGGGCCCACGGATGCCGACCCCAGTCCGAGCTGGCGGTGGTCGATGTTCAGCCATACCCGCCCGCTGTCGACGAGCTCGTAGGGGCGGGATGCCGTCTGCAGGTCGAGTGACGTCCATCGCCGAGCCGTGAAGTCGAACACATCGCGCCCCTCGACCTGCAGCGTCGGCAGCTCCGCACCCGACACCCGCAGCAGACTCGTGTCGACGTGGTTGCCGTTCTCCTGCGGCACCGGATAGTGCACCTGCAGATCGTCGATGCTCGCCCGGTATCGACCGAGCGGCGATGCCTCGAACGAGTCGACGTACGACTCCCCCGGTCCCCGCCCCTGCCATTCGACATCGGCGTAGCCGCGGGGCAGCGCGAACAGCAGCCCGAGACGCGGCACCCAGATGTCGCGATGCATGTACGGGGTGTCCGCCCACGGACCCACGAAGTCGGCCGTCACGCTCAGCTCGAGGCCGTCGCCGTCCTCCTGCCAGAGCATGGACCAGGCCACGCCGTGCGGGTGCGTCGTGGGCGCCGTGCGGCCGGTGACCTCGAGCCAGCCGTCGCCCGTGCGCACGGCATCCGTCCGGTGCTCCATCCGGTCCATGCCGGTCTGCGCCCAGACGCGGGCGCTGTTGTTGCTGTCGCCCTGTCCGCGGTCGTTCTCGGTCGGCGCCCGATGCAGGTCGAGCCACGGGCCGTCGAGCTCGACGCCGCCCCACGAACGCAGCCGCCCGCTATGCGCGTCGAAGATCGCAGCACCGAGGTGCACCTCGGACCCGGTCGGAGCCGAGCCTCCGACCGGAGCAGGGCGCACCGACGACGCAGGCCGCGCGCTCTCGCGCTGCCCCCACGCGAGCACATGCCGGGCCGGAGCCCAGGAGGTCTCGGCGGCGAGCACCGCACGCACGGTCAGCAGCCCTGCGCCGGCCGGAGCCTCGATCGTGACGGACTCTCCGGCCGCGAGCTCCGGCACGTCCAACTCACCGGATCCACGGGTCTCTGCTCCCTCCTCGAGGGTCCAGACGAAGCGCAGGTCCGCGGTCGATGCGGAGTGGCGATCGTTGCGGATCGTGACCGCTCCACCCTCGATCTCGATGCGCAGCGGCGCGTACGCCTTCGCCAGCTCGACGAGTCCCGCCGTCGGCTCGCGGTCGCTCGTCACAAGGCCGTGCAGCGAATAGCGCCCGCCGTTCGGCTCGTAGTCCACGTCCTGTCCGTGCATGATGAAGCGGATGCCGTCCGCCGTCTCGGTCGCGAACCCATGGTCGATCCATTCCCAGACGAAACCGCCGCAGATGCGGTCGTGCTCGCGCATGATGCGCCAGTAGTCCGACAGCGACCCCGGGCCATTGCCCATCGCGTGGGCGTACTCGACGAGCAGGAACGGCAGGCCCCTGCGTCGCTCATCGACGGGGTCGGGCGCGTCCTCGGCGTCCGCGTCGGACTCTCCGAACACCAGTCCGTGCATGCTGAGCCGGCCGCCCTTCGGCTCCTTGCGCTGCCCGATCAGCTCGAGGAGCTCGAGCGAGGGGTACATGACCGAGTAGAAGTCGGAGTCCTGATAGCTCGGATCCCGCTCGTACAGCACCGGCCGTGAGGGGTCGCGCTCATCCAGCCAGCGGCGCATCGCCCCGAAGGCCTCGCCGGTCATGCTCTCGTTCGCGAGCGACCAGATCACGATGCTCGGGTGGTTCTTGTCGCGCTCTACGCTACGCACCAGGCGGTCGAGCAGAGTATCCCGCCACTCGGGCAGCGCGGGCGGGTTGTGCTCCCACCCCTCGTAGATGAACCCGTGGGTCTCGAGATCGTTCTCGAGCACGACCCACAGCCCGAGCTCGTCGCACAGACGCAGGAACTCCGGATGCGGCGGGTAGTGGCTCGTGCGCACCGCGTCGATGTTCGCCCGCTTCATGAGCTCGATATCGCGCCTCATCGTCTCGACATCGAGGGTCCGCCCGTGACGCGGATCGTGCTCATGCCGGTTGACGCCGCGGAACGTCACCGGCCGCCCGTTCACCGTGAACACCCCGTCGACGATCTCCACGCGCCGGAACCCGACCGCGAGCTCCACCGTCTCGCCCGCCGACCGCAGCGTGCCGCGGTACAGCCGGGGCGACTCGGCGCTCCACGCGTCGACGACCCCTGACCAGGTCTCACCGGTCGGCATCGAGATGCCGAGCTCGGGGAGCTCGACGACGGCATCCGTCGATGCGTCGACGCGGAGCGTTCCAACGCCGGCCACGTGGTCGTAGTCGGCATGCACGAAGTGATCGTCGATTGCCCCGTACGGTCGCGCGATCAGCTCGACGTCACGGAAGATGCCGGGCAACCACCACATGTCCTGGTCCTCGAGATAGGTGCCGGCCGACCAGCGGTGCACGCGCACCGCGAGCACGTGGAGCCCCGGCACGAGCGCGACGTCGAACTCGAACGGCAGACGGCTGCCCATCGACCAGCCCAGCTCCTCGCCGTCGAGCCACACCTTGGCGCACGAGTCCACGCCCTGAAAGCGCAGCACCGCCCTCTCGAACCCCGTCGGCACCGCGAACTCGAGCCGGTAGTCGCCGGTCGGATTCGCCTCGGAGACGTGAGGAGCGTCGAGCGGGATCGGGTAGGCGGTGTTCGTGTACAACGGGCCTTCGGCGGTGCCCAGCATCCGCCGCCGCGGCCCACCCGCCAACGGCGTGAACTCCTCGAGCACCCAGTGCGAGGGAACCGGCATCGGGTCCCAGTCGGCGTCGTCGAACGTCCCGCCCACGAACTCCTCTCCCGTACCGGCGGCGGTCGGGCTGAGACGGAACCGCCACTCGCCGTTCAGACTCAGCGTCGGAGCATCCGTCGGCGCATCGGCGCGCGGCGCGCGGTGTCCAGCGCCCGGTCGGGTGCTCTCCCAGTAGCGGTCGGTCATGAGAGGTCTCCGTGTCCACGGCGGTCCGCCGCGTCGTCGATGGGCGTGGGAGCGGGGCCGAGCTCGTCTATCGCGGCCCAGAGGCCGTCGGGGATCGCGACCGCGGCGAGCGCCTGCAGCTCTGCAAGGCGCTCGGGCGACGAGACGCCGACGATTGTGTGGTCGACATGCGGCGAGCGCGCCGAGAAGGCGAGGGCGACGGATGCGGGTGGGACGCGGTGATCGGCGCACACGGCGAACAGCGCCTCGGTCCATGTCGAGAGGGCGTCGTCGATCGGCCGGTAGGCGTAGCGGGCTCCGGGGCGCGCACCCTTGACCAGGAGATCGCCGCCATAGGGCGCGGCGTTGAAGACGGTCATCCCCCATGCGTGGGCCGCGGCGAAGAGGTCTCCGGCGCTGCGGTCGACCAGCGTCCAGCGGTTGTGACAGAGCACTGCATCGAAGACCCCCGACTCGACGTAGCGGCGCAGTAGGGGTATCGGGCCCGCGGCGATGCCGATCGCCTGCGCGACGCCGGACTCTCGGAGCTCGACGAGCGCCTCGACCGCCCCGCCGGGAGCGAAGGCCTCATCGACCGTGACACCGTAGGGATCGTGCAGGTGCAGCATCCGGAGGCGATCCACTCCGAGCCGTTCCCTGCTCTCCTCCGCCGAGCGCCGGACGCGATGCGCGTCGAAGGCACCGGTCGCCGGATCCGCGTCGACCTTGGTGAGGATGCGGTCGGCGGCCACCGTGCGTTCCGCCCGCGGCAAGCCATCGAGCGCGCGCCCGAGAACCCGCTCTGACTCGCCCCCGGCGTAGGCATTCGAGGTGTCGATGAGGTGTCCGCTGCACAGGAGCGCGGTCGCCGTCGCGAGCGCGGCGTCCCGATCGTCCGCACCGAGACCGGAGGTTCCGAGCACGAGGGAGTACATGGGAATGAATATCCATTCGTCTATGAATCTGAGATCAACTATAGCCTGGACGCGGCGCACCCGCAGCGCTCCCCGTCGTCGATCCGGAAGGATGCCGTGACCGCGCTCCGCGTCTTCGTCCCCACCCCGCTCCCCGAGGAGCTCTGCCGACTGATCGAGCAGCGCGAGCCCCGTCTGGAGCTGATCCGCGATCACTCCCTCCTCCCCCCGCAGCTGTCGGAAGGCGATCACACGGGCGACCCGGCGTTCCGGCGCACGGCCGATCAGCAGGCCCGCTTCGAGCAGCTGCTCGACGGGGCGGAGGCGCTGTACGGCGTGCCCGACCAGGACCCGGCGCAGCTGCACCGCACGGTCGCCGCGAATCCCCGACTGCGCTGGGTGCACACGACCCCCGCCGGCGGCGGTGCGCAGATCAAGGACGCGGCGCTCTCCGCCGACGACCTCGAGCGGATCGTCTTCACCACCTCAGGGGGCGTGCACGGCGGCCCGCTCGCCGAGTTCGCGGTGCTCGGCGTGCTCGCCGGGTTCCAGGGCGTCTCGCGCCTGCTGGCCGAGCAGCGGCGCCGCGAATGGGGTGCACGGCGTCCGCTGCCCCAGGTCGACGGCAGCCGGATCGTCGTGATCGGCCTCGGCGGCATCGGGCGCACGGTCGCTCGCAAGCTGCACGCGCTCGGCGCGCACGTGACCGGCATCCATCGTCGCGCCGTCGACGCGCCGGGCGTCGCCGAGATCCGGCCGGTCGCCGAGCTGGGGGCGGCGCTGTCGACGGCCGATGCCGTTGTGCTCGCGCTGCCCGGCACCGCACTGACCGAGCGGATGCTGTCGCGCGAGGCCATCGCGCAGGCCAAACCAGGCATCACGGTGGTCAACGTCGGTCGCGGCTCGACCGTGGACGAGCCGGCGCTGATCGAAGCCCTGATCTCCGGACAGGTCGTGTTCGCGGCTCTCGACGTGTTCGCGGTCGAACCGCTCCCCCAGGACAACCCGCTGTGGGACCTGCCGAACGTGCTGGTGAGTCCGCACAACGCCGGCACCGATGTCGGCGAGGAACACCGCATCGCTGAACTGTTCGCTGCGAACGCGACGAGGCTGATCGACGGCGAGCCGCTGGTGAACCGCGTCGACACGGTCGAGTTCTACTGACCTGAGCTCACGCGGCCGTGCTCGATGGGCTCCCGCATCAGCACGAAAACAGGTCAACCGCACGAGATCATGATGCTTTCGCATGGGGTGCCCCTGTGATGGTGGAGTCTGGTCCTGATGGATGAGATGAGTGATGAGCGTGGGAAGAGGCCGCCGATCAGGAGGGTGCAATACACGCCTGCGGAGCGGGCGGAGGCGGTGCGGATC
>NZ_JBJDRJ010000052.1:0-19911 GCF_044987415.1 Microbacterium sp. ZW T5_45
CCACCGGATTCACCAGCAACCCACCCCCACCCTTCTGAGCACGCTGACACGTTGCGCTCCCGCGCCGAACGACCGTATGGCGACGCCGACGGTTCGCATTTCCTGCGTCGGCACCCTGCACTCCGCCGCCACAAGGCCACAAGACCGCAAGACCGCAAGACCGCAAGACCGCAAGACACGCTGGCCGGTGTCCACCCGCAGGGATGCGCGTCTTCCTATCTGACAGGAGCACCCGACCGATGAGGAAGGCCTCAAACGCGTAGACCGACCCGAATGCGGGAACTCTCTCCGACGGGGATCGCGATCTGCTTCTCCGCCCCCATGTTCAGGACCAGGAACTCCACCTGAACTCGCAGCGGCCATCCGAGATCGATGGCGATCGCTATCGGGCACTTCTGATCGAGTGGCGCCCTATCCGCCTCTTCTCGGTCAGACCAAGCCGCTAACCCGCGTCACCCCGCAACCCGCGTGACAGACTGTCCCCATGCCGCGAACGCAGATGACGCTGCTCTCCCCCGCCGATCAGGATCGGCTGCGCGCCCTGCGCCGGATGAAGGCCGTCGCGCTCGGTGCTCTGATCTTCATGGCCATCGCCTTCGTCTTCGCGTTCGCCTTCCAGGAGCGCGTCGGCTGGCTCGCCTACGTGCGAGCGGCCGCAGAAGGTGGGATGGTCGGTGCCCTCGCCGACTGGTTCGCCGTGACGGCCCTGTTCCGCCGCCCGCTCGGACTCCCGATCCCGCACACCGCGATCATCCCGAACCGCAAGGACGAGATCGGCCGCACGCTCGGCGAGTTCGTCGAGACGAACTTCCTCGCCGCCGACGTCGTCCGCACCAAGCTCCAGGCCACCCCGATCGCCCAGCGCGCCGGCGAATGGCTCCGCGAACCCGCGCACGCCGAGCGGCTCGGCACCGAAGGAGCCACGATCGCGACCGCCGTGCTCAACGCTCTGAGCGACGACGACGTCCGCGACCTCATCACCGACCTCGCCCGTGAGCACCTCGTCGCCCCGGAATGGGGCACCCCCGCCGGCGTCTGGCTCGAGAAGATCGTCGCCGCCGACGCGCACCACGGCGCCGTCGACCTCGCCGTCGACAGCATCGCCACCTGGCTCGCCGCCAACGAGGTCGCCTTCACCGGACTCATCTCGCGCCGGCTGCCGTCATGGGTCCCGAAACTCGCCCACCGGTTCGTCGACGACACCGCCTACAACGAGGCGGTCCGCTTCATCCGTGCGGTGCAGACCGATCCGCAGCATCCGGCCCGCCACGCGATCGACGGATATCTCGCCCGCCTCGCCGACAACCTCCAGCACGACCCGCTCACCAGAGAGCGGCTCGAGAACGCAAAGGCATCGCTGTTCGACAGCCCCCGGGTCGGAGGCCTCGCCGCCGAAGCCTGGAACACCGCGAAGAACGGACTGCTCGGAGCTCTCGCGGATCCCGGCAGCGGCCTCCGTCTCCGCATGAACCAAGCCCTGCAGGAGATCGGGGAACGCCTCACCACCGACGCCTCCCTGCAGCACCGCGTCGACGGCTGGGTGTCCGACGCCGCGGTCTTCCTCGTCGACCGCTACCGCCACGACATCGCCTCGATCATCACCGACACGGTCGAGCGGTGGGACCCCGCCGAGACCACCGAGAAGATCGAACTCATGGTCGGACGCGACCTGCAGTACATCCGCCTCAACGGAACCGTCGTCGGCGCCCTCGCGGGCCTCGCGATCTTCACGATCGCCCACGCCCTGATCCCGGGAGTCTGACATGCCCCTCTCGCACGATCCGCTCTGGCCGCGCGCCGGCTCCTGGCCCGCCTTCGAGGAGAAGGCAGCAGACACCACGACGGATGCCGTGCTGCTCGGCGTCCCCACCTGGCGCACCTCCCTCTCCCCCACGGGTGCCCATGCGACACCGGCCGCGATCCGCGACGCCCTCCCGCGCTACGGCACGACGCTCATGGGTCCGCCGCCGATCGACCTGAACGAGGTCCTCCGCATCGCGGACGCCGGTGACATCACCGAACCCGACGGCGACGACGGCGAGGCCCGCACCATCGCCCGTGTCCGCGAACTCGCCGCGGCCTCGGACCTGGTGATCGCCCTCGGCGGCGACAACTCGCTCACCTACCCCGTCGCTCTCGGAGCCAGCGCCACCGGACTCATCACGTTCGACGCGCACTTCGATCTGCGCGACGGGGTCTCCAACGGCACCCCCGTGCGCCGTCTCGTCGAAGACACCCCCGCTGCGGCATCCGTCGACACGGTTCCGATCGACCCCACGAGGATCGTGCAGATCGGCATCGCCGACTTCGCGAACTCGCTCGCCTACGCCCGGCGGGCCGCCGAGTGGGGCATCCGCGTGATCACTCTCGACGACGTCCGACGACGAGGTATCTCCGACGTCGTCGCCGAAGCACAGGAGATCGCGGGAGCCGAACCCGGCACCGGCGAGCGACCCCGCATCCATCTCGACATCGACGTCGACGTGTGTGATCGATCCGTGGCGCCCGGCTGCCCCGCCAGCGTGCCCGGCGGCCTCGCAGCGTGGGAGCTGCGCGCGCTCACCCGTGCCGTGGCATCCGACCCGCGCGTCGTCAGCGCCGACATCGCCGAGGTCGACGCGACGGCGGATGCCGACGACCACCGCACCGTGCGGCTTGCGGCCCTGTGCGTGCTGGAGTTGCTCGCCGGACTCGCGGCGCGCCGATGAGGATCGTCGTCTCGGGCACCCACGCGAGCGGCAAGAGCACGCTGATCTCCGACTTCCGACAGCGCCATCCGCGATTCGTCCTCCTCGACGACCCCTACGACTCGCTCGACGAGGCGAGTGGAGCCGACGAGGGCGCGTTCGCGCGGCAACTGCGGATCTCCGTCACGAGACTGGCCGACTCCGCCGATGCAGACGTGATCGCCGAGCGCGGACCACTCGACTTCCTCGCCTATCTCACCGCGCTGCAGCACCTCGGACGCAGCGACGGCGATCTGCTGCACAGGGCGACGGAGATCGTCGAGGACTCCCTCGCCGACATCGACCTCATCGCGCTTCTCCCCCTCGACGAGCGGCATCCGATCGACGTCCCCGACGATGAGGACCCTGCACTGCGCGACGCCATGGACGCGGCGCTCCTCGAGATCGCCGACGATCTCGCCGCGCTCCCGGATGCTCCACGATTCGTCACCCTCACTGGCGATCGCTCCGCGCGGGTCGGGGCTCTGGACGCGTCGATCCCTACCTGAGGAGAGGATCAGCGCACCACGAGCTCCGGCTCGATGAGCGCGTGCGCACCGCCAGGTTCGAGCCGACGTGGCAGCACGACATCGCCCGACGGGCCCATCAGCAGCGCGAGAATCGCCGTGGCCACGTCCTCCGGACGCTGCTCGACGCTCGAGAAGCCGAGTGCATCGGCGGTCGGAGTGTTGTCGAATCCGGTCACGGGGATCGACACCCTCGCCGCGGCGAGCGCGAGAAGCGCCCCTACCGCCAGCGAGTCGCTCGCGCACACGAGCGCATCCGCTTCGAGCCCTTCGGCGATCGCTCGGTCCACGGTCTCCCTGGCGTGCGGCACGGACTCCTCCGTGACGAGTCGTGGCGCTGTCAGACCTCGGGCCCCCATCGCCTCGAGCCAGCCGCGCTCGCGATCGTCGCCGGTCCCCGATCCGGCCGGCCAGCCGAGGAACGCGACACGCGAACCGTGATCGAGTGCATGCTCCGCGGCGGCGCGTGTTCCAGCCGCCCCGTCGACGTCGACCCAGAGATGCAGCGGATCCTCGATGTCGTCCTCACCCCAGGGCCGACCGAACGACACGAACGGCAGCCCTTCCGCGTCGAGGTGAGCGACCCGCGGATCGTCCCGCGCGGTGCCGGTGATGATGGCGGCGTCGATCTCGGAGCCCTCCCAGAGCTCCGACAGACGCCGCAGCTCCTCCTCGGCGCTGCGCGCCGAGTACACGAGCATCCGCAGTCCTCGCTCGCTCGCACGTTCCGTGATCGCGTGCACGAAGCGGTCGAGGACGACTCCCGAGATGCCGCCGACGTAAGGATCCAGACGGATGCCGATCGTGGAGCTGCGTCGCAGCCGCAGCCTCCGCGCGGCGGCATGACGCCGATACCCGAGCTCGTCGATCGCGGTCTGCACCCGCTCCCGCGTCGCCGGACGCACGATGTCCGGCGTGTTGAGCACATTGGAGACGGTCTGCCGGGAGACGCCGGCCCGCGCGGCGACGTCTTCGACGGTCGGGGCCTTCGCCATCGCACCTCCTCGTTCGCGGCATCAGGAGCGGACCGGGGTTGACACTTCCTCGATCCGCCGCCTAGCCTATGGCATGCGGAGTTTGATCGTTCAAATTCCTCACCCGAAACCCCGCGGCCCCGAGCCGCCGCACGCAGTCGCACTCATCAAAGGAGAGAGACAATGACACGGCACACCACACGCACCGTCCTCGGCACGGGCGCTCTGCTGCTCACCAGCAGCCTCGTTCTGACCGGATGTGGCTCCGGCTTCTCCGAAGGCGACAGCGGATCGACGGACTCCGGCGCCCTCACCTCCTCCGATGACGGGCTCACGCTGCTCATCGGTTCGTCCGGTGATGCCGAGACCGCCGCCGTGCAGTCGGCCGTCGACGCCTGGTCGAAGGACTCCGGCACGAAGGTCTCGCTCCAGGTCGCCAGCGACCTGAGCCAGGAGCTCTCCCAGGGCTTCGCGGCCGGCGAGCCCGCCGACCTGTTCTACCTGTCGACCGATGCGATCGCCGGTTTCGCCGCGAACGGCTCGCTCAAGGCCTACGGTGACGAGCTGTCGAACAAGGACGACTTCTACCCTTCGCTCGTCGAGAACTTCACGATCGACGACACCTTCTACTGCGCACCCAAGGACTTCTCCACGCTCGCACTCGTCATCAACTCGCAGATGTGGGCGGACGCGGGACTCACCGACGCCGATCTGCCGAAGAGCTGGGACGACCTCGCCGCAGTCGCGGCGAAGCTCACCACGCCCGAGCACGTCGGCCTCGCCTTCGGCGCCGAGTATCAGCGGATCGGCGCGTTCATGGCCGAGGCCGGTGGCGGGCTCGTGAAGGACGGCGCCGCCATCGCCGACGACCAGGCCAACGTCGACGCTCTCGAGTACGTCAAGTCGCACCTCGTCGACGGCACCTTCGCCTACGCCAAGGACGTCGGCGCCGGCTGGGGCGGAGAGGCGCTCGGCAAGGGTGCTGCCGCCATGGTGATCGAGGGCAACTGGATCACCGGCGGGATGTCGAACGACTACGCCGACGTGGCGTACACGGTCGCCGAGCTGCCGGCCGGACCCTCGGGTCAGGGCACGCTGCAGTTCACCAACTGCTGGGGCATGGCCGCCGACAGCCCCAACCAGACGGCCGCCCTCGACCTCGTCGAGTACCTGACCAGCGCCGACAGCCAGCTCGCGTTCTCCGAGGCCTTCGGTCCGATGCCGTCGATCAAGTCGGCCGCCGACGCCTGGACGTCCGCCAACCCCGAGCTCGCCCCATTCCTCGCCGGCGCGGACTACGCACAGTTCCCGCCGAACCAGGACGGTGCTGCCGACGTCGTCTCCGACTTCAACGCTCAGCTCGAGTCCCTCAGGACGGCCGATCCCGCACAGATCCTCGGTTCGGTGCAGTCCAACCTCGAAGCCGTCGTCAAGTAAGCCATGACCACGACGACCACGCCTCGCCGCAGCGGATCCTCCGGGCTCCGCCGCGGCGAGGCCGCCGCCGGCTGGCTCTTCACCGCTCCGGTGATCGTGATCCTCGGCGTGTTCCTCCTCGTCCCGGTGCTCATGGCGCTGTGGGTGAGCGTCTCCGACTGGGGCGGCCGCGGCAGTCCCCTGTCGGGATCCGTGTCGTTCGTCGGTGCCGAGAACTACTCCGCCGTCCTCAGCGACGGCGGGCTCGCCACCAAGGATTTCGGCACGGCCCTGCGCAACAACGCCTGGTACGTGCTGCTGGTGGTCCCGCTCCAGACGGCCCTGGCGCTGTTCCTCGCCGTCCTCGTCAACCGTGCGCGCCTCCGCGGGCGCGGCTTCTTCCGCACCGCCTACTACTTCCCCTCGGTGACGAGCTCTGTCGCGATCACCGTGCTGTGGATGTTCCTCTTCACCTCGAGCGGCGCCGTGAACGGCGTCCTCGCCTGGTTCGGCATCAACGGTCCGAACTGGTTCAACGATCCCCGCGGCATCCTGCATCTCGCACTCGGCACCGACACGGGCCCCGTCGCGCTGACACAGGGCGGCGTACTGGGCATCTCCTGGTGGGACTGGCTGGCCGGTCCATCGATCGCCATGAGCGCCTACATCCTCATGGCCGTGTTCACGACGTCCGGCACGTTCATGCTCCTCTTCCTCGCGGGCCTCCAGAACCTCGGCGGCGACGTCGAGGAGGCGGCGATGATGGACGGCGCGAACGGCTGGCAGCGCTTCTGGCGGGTCACCCTGCCGCAGCTGCGCCCGACGCTGTTCACGGTGCTCACGCTCGGACTGATCGGATGCTGGCAGGTCTTCGACCAGATCTACGCCGGGGGCCGTGGCGCACCGAGCAAGACGACGCTAACCCCGGCGTACCTCTCGTACCAGACGGCGTTCAAGAACCAGGAGTGGGGTCAGGGCGCAGCGATCGCGTTCATCCTCTTCGTCATCATCATCGTGTTCACGCTCGTCCAGCGCTGGGCGCTGCGCGACCGCCCCGTGTCGCGGCGCCGCATCCGGGCGTACCAGGTCGCCTCGAAGGGAGGCCGGTCGTGAGACTCTCCCGAAAGCAGCTCAGCTGGCAGATCGCGCTCTACGCGCTGCTGATCGTCCTTGCAGTGATCTACATCTACCCGTTCCTCATGCAGGTCGCGACGAGCTTCAAGTCCGATGCCGAAGCGGCGAGCAGCGGTGTCTCGCTCCTGCCCGACTCCTGGACGTTCGCGGCCTACCAGCGCCTGTTCGCGAACTCGGACTTCCCCGTCTGGTTCGTCAACAGCACGATCGTGACGATCGCCGTCACCATCGGCAGGGTGTTCTTCAACTCGCTCGCCGGCTACGCGCTCGCCCGCCTGCGGTTCCGCGGCAGGGGCGTCGTGTTCGCGGCCCTCGTCGCCGTGATGTCTGTGCCCACGGTGGTGCTGCTGATCCCCAAGTTCCTCGTGATCAACCAGCTCGGCATGTTCAACTCCTATGCCGGCATGATCCTGCCCCTGCTGGTCGATGCCGCGGGCGTCTTCATCATGAAGAACTTCTTCGAATCGATCCCCGTCTCGGTCGAGGAGCAGGCCCGTATCGACGGCGCCGGCACGTTCCGCCTGTTCTGGTCGGTGGTGCTGCCGATGGCGACTCCGGCGCTCATCACGATCGTGATCCTGTCGTTCCAGGGCTCCTGGAACGAGCTGAGCCACTTCATCGTCTCGACCAACGACCCCGCCCTGACGACGCTCACCAAGGGTGTCGCCTCGCTCGCGAGCGGACAGCTCAGCCAGGGCACCCAGTACCCGATCAAGCTGGCCGCGGCGCTCATCATGACGATCCCCGTCGCCGTGATGTTCTTCGTGTTCCAGCGCCGCATCATGAACTCCACAGAAGGAGCCGTCAAGGAATGACCCCCGATTCCTCCCTCCAGCCGCTGCTCGACGCCGCCGTGATCGCCTTCGAAGCGCCGACCCAGATGTGGTCGGACGCCGAGGGGCGCGTGGGCGAGGGGCCGATCCACGGTCTCTATCACGGGGATGTCCGTCACATCCGGACGATCGACACGACCGTGCACGGCACGACCCTCGAGTCGATCGGATGCTCGTCGCCCGATCCGCGGCGGGTGCTCCTCACCGACGTGCTCCGCGGGCTCGACGACCCCTCGGCGGACCCCAAGGTGCGCCTCGACCGCGAGCGCACCGTGCGCGCGGGGATCTTCAGCGAGAGCATCCGCCTGTCGGCTCATCTCGAGAGCGCCGTGCCGTTCGCGCTCACCGTGCGCCTCGTGCCCGACTTCGCGCCGCTGCAGCTGGTCAAGGCCGGTCTCGTCGGCGACTCCGAGTGGAGCTGGGACGGCACGTTCTGCCGCGCGGGCTCCGCCTCTTTCGCGGTCGCGGCCCCCGGTGCGACGATCGAGCACGAGGGCGATGCGCTCACCCTGACCTGGTACGCCGTCGCGGCCGCCCACGGCTCGACGCAGCTCTCGTGGTCGGTGCAGCTCGACGATCCGACCCTCGTGGTGTCGGCCGCATCTCCGTCGACGCGATCGGAAGGGGCGGGATCCTCGGATCCGCGGGCGGCACGCTGGCTCGCCCGCGCGGAGGCCGACCTCGACGCGCTCCGCCTGACGGTTCCGGAGCACCCCGACGATGCCTTCTACGCCGCCGGTGCGCCGTGGTTCTTCACCCTCTTCGGCCGCGACTCGCTGTGGGCGGCACGGCTCGCGCTCGATACGGACCCGGCCATGGCCGCCTCGACCCTCCGAGTGCTCGCCCGGCTGCAGGGGACGCAGACGGATGCCGCGACGGCACAGGCACCGGGGAAGATCCCGCACGAGCTGCGCAGCGGTGCCCTCTCGCTACCGCAGGAGGGGGTGCTCCTGCCCCCGCTCTACTACGGCACGGTCGACGCCACCCCGCTGTGGGTGTGCCTGCTCGCGGATGCCCACGAGGCCGGGATGCCGCTCGATGAGGTGCGCGCGCTCCTCCCGGCCCTTCGTGCCGCACTGGAATGGATGACCGTGCACGGCGACGCCTCGGGCAGCGGCTTCATCGACTACGTCGACGAGACCGGCCACGGACTCGCGAACCAGGGGTGGAAGGACTCGGGCGACTCCATCCAGTGGCGCGACGGCAGGCTCGCCGAGGGCCCGATCGCGCTCAGCGAAGTGCAGGCCTACGCGTATGAGGCCGCGGTCCGCGGTGCGGTCCTGCTCGACGAGCTCGGCGAGCAGGGCGGCGCAGAACTGCGCACCTGGGCGGCCGACCTGCGCGCGCGTTTCCGCGCCGCCTACTGGGTCGAGACCGTCGAGGGGCGCTACCCCGCCATCGCACTGGACGCACACGGCGCGGCCGTCGACACCCTCACGAGCAACATCGGGCACCTGATCGGAACGGGTCTGCTCGATCCCGACGAGGAGCGCGCCTGTGCTGCGCTGCTGTTGGACGCCTCGCTGTCGAGCGGGTACGGCATCCGCACGCTCTCGACGGGAGCCGCCGGATACTGGCCGCTGAGCTATCACGGCGGCAGCGTCTGGACCCACGACACCGCGATCGCCGTGCACGGCATGCTCCGAGCGGGTCTCGACGAGGAGGCGCGCAGCATCGCGCTCCAGCTCGTCGATGTGGCCGAGGGCTTCGACTACCGGGTACCGGAACTGCACGCCGGTGACACGAGGATCCCGGGCGGCCTGCCCGTCCCCTACCCCGCCGCCTGCCGCCCGCAGGCATGGTCGGCGGCAGCCGCCGTGGTCTGCGCGCGGGCCCTGCGGTGAGTGCGGGCTGGTCGCGGCCGTTCCCCTCAGCCGACGACCAGCCCGTCCTTCCACACGCGATCGATCAGCGGCACGCCCGGGCGATAGGCGAGGTGGATGCGAGACGGAGCCCGCAGCAGCACGAGGTCGGCGCTCTTGCCCGGTGAGAGCACGCCGATGTCGTCGCGGCGCAGGGCCGCCGCGCCCCCGGCGGTCGCCGCCCGCACAGCTTCGGCCGGAGTCATCCCCATGTCCCGCACCGCGACGGCGATACAGAACGGCATCGACGAGGTGAAGCTCGAACCAGGGTTGGTGTCGCACGCGAGAGCGACCGTGACGCCCGCGTCGATCAGGCGTCGCGCATCGGGATAGGGCTGGCGGGTCGAGAACTCGACCCCGGGCAGCAGGGTCAGCACGGTGTCGGAGGCGGTGAGCATCTCGACGTCGGCGTCCGTCAGATACGTGCCGTGATCGACGGATGCCGCCCCCAGCTCGACCGCCAGCCGCACGCCGTCGCCGGGCCCGAGCTGGCTCGCATGCATCCGCGGCTGCAGCCCTCGGGCGATGCCCGCCTCCAACACGCGCCGGGACTGCGCCACGGAGAAGGCGCCGGTCTCGCAGAACACGTCGATCCAGCGCGCGTACGGGGCGCACGCATCGAGCATCGGGCCGGTCACGAGATCGACGTACTCATCGGCCCTCCCCTCGAACTCGGGCGGCACCACATGCGCTCCGAGGAATGTGACCTCGCTCGTGGCCTCCGACGCGAGACGCACCAGGCGCTCCTCGTCGACGACGCTGAGACCGTACCCGCTCTTGATCTCGACGGTCGTCGTGCCCTGGGCGTGCATCTCGTCGATGAAGCCCCGCAGCCGCGCCCGCAACTCCTCGTCGCTCGCCGATCGCGTCGCTGCCACCGTCGAGCGGATGCCGCCGGCGGCATACTTCTGCCCCGCCGTCCGCGCCTCGAACTCGACCGCCCGATCGCCGCCGAACACGAGGTGGCTGTGACTGTCGACGAAGCCGGGGATCACCGCCCGGCCCGCGACATCGACGGTCTCGTCGGCCGCGGGCGCATCGCCGGCCGGGCCGACCCAGGCGATGAGGCCGTCCTCGACGAGCACGGCGGCGTCGTGGAGAGTGCTTGCCGGATCCGCCGCGTCGGCGCCCGCGTTCGTCGTCAGCTCCCCGATGTCGGTGATCAGCAGAGTGCTCACAGCATCGGCACCTTCAGCCCGCGCTCGCGCGCCACCTCGCGGGCGTGCTCGTATCCGGCGTCGACGTGGCGCATCACTCCGGTGCCGGGGTCGTTGGTGAGCACGCGCTCGAGCTTCTCGGCCGCGAGCGCCGAGCCGTCGGCGACCGTGACCTGACCGGCGTGGATCGACCTGCCGATCCCCACGCCCCCGCCGTGGTGCAACGATACCCACGATGCTCCGGATGCCGTGTTCAGCAGTGCGTTCAGCAGCGGCCAGTCGGCGATCGCGTCGGAGCCGTCCTTCATCGCCTCGGTTTCACGGTAGGGCGAGGCCACGGATCCGGAGTCGAGGTGGTCACGGCCGATCACGATCGGGGCCGACAGCTCGCCGGAGGCGACCATCTCGTTGAACTTCAGGCCGGCGAGGTGACGCTCCTGGTAGCCGAGCCAGCAGATACGGGCGGGAAGGCCCTCGAAGTGCACCTTCTCGCCGGCCTTCTCGAGCCAGCGGTGCAGGGCGGCATCGTCGGGGAAGAGCTCGGCGATCGCGCGCTCGGTCTTCGCGATATCCTCTGGGTCGCCCGAGAGCGCGGCCCAGCGGAACGGTCCGCGTCCCTCCTCGAACTGCGGACGGATGTAGGCGGGCACGAACCCGGGAAAGGCGAAGGCGCGATCGAAGCCGCCGAGCTGCGCCTCGGCGCGGATCGAGTTGCCGTAGTCGAACACCGCGGCGCCGGCATCCTGGAACCCGACCATCGCGGCGACGTGCGCCGCCATCGAGGCGCGGGATCTCCGGGTGAAGTCCTCCGGGTCGCGCTCGGCCTCGGCCTTCCAATCCTCGACGGATGTGCCGATCGGCAGATACGCGAGAGGGTCGTGCGCACTGGTCTGATCGGTCACGACGTCGATCGGCACGCCGCGGCGCAACAGCTCGGGGAACACCTCGGCCGCGTTGCCGACGACGCCGATCGAGCGCGCCTCACCGGCATCCTTCGCGGCGAGCGCCCGCTCCAGCGCCAGGTCGAGATCCGCGTGGTATTCATCGAGGTAACCGTGCGCCACCCGGCGCGCGAGCCTGCTCTCGTCGACGTCGACGATGAGCACCGCGCCGTCGTTCATCGTCACCGCGAGCGGCTGTGCCCCGCCCATGCCTCCGGCGCCGCCGGTGAGCGTCAGCGTGCCGCGCAGCGACTCCCGGCCGAGGGAACGGGCCACCGCGGCGAAGGTCTCATACGTGCCCTGCAGAATGCCCTGCGAGCCGATGTAGATCCACGACCCCGCGGTCATCTGGCCGTACATCATCAGGCCGAGGGACTCCAGTCGACGGAACTCGGGCCAGGTCGCCCAGTCCCCCACGAGGTTCGAGTTCGCGATCAAGACCCGCGGCGCCCACTCGTGGGTACGGAACACGCCCACCGGCTTGCCGGACTGCACGAGCAGCGTCTCATCGGGTTCCAGCTCATCGAGCGTGCGCACGATCGCGTCGTACGCCTCCCAGCTGCGGGCGGCCCGGCCGGTACCGCCGTAGACCACGAGGTCCTCTGGGTGCTCGGCGACCTCGGGGTCGAGGTTGTTCATCAGCATCCGCTTGGCTGCCTCGGCACCCCAGCTCTTGGCGGTGCGCTGGTTGCCGCGCGGTGCACGGATCGTCCGGGCCTGGTCGGTCATGATGCATGCTCCTTCGCGATGCGGGCAACGGCGCCGGACTGCACGAGCGCGGTCACGGCCTCCATGTCGGGTGAGAGGAAACGGTCGGGTCCTGGGCCGCCGGCGACCGTGCGCACGAGATCGCGCACCGCCCCGGTCGCGGGTCCTGCCTGCAGCGGGGCCCGCAGGTCCAGGGCGCGTGCGCCGGTGAGGATCTCGATCGCGAGCACCCGGCCGAGCCCGTCGATCGCGCGGCGCAGCTTGCGGGCCGCGGCCCAGCCCATCGAGACGTGGTCCTCCTGCATCGCCGACGACGGGATGGAGTCGACGGATGCCGGAACGGCGAGCCTCTTGAGCTCGGAGACGATGCCGGCTGCGGCGTACTGCGCGATCATGAGCCCGGAGTCGACGCCGACCTCATCGGCGAGGAACGGCGGCAGGCCGCGGTTGCGTGCGGGATCCAGGGCGCGATCGGTGCGGCGCTCCGATACCGAGGCGACATCGGCGACCGAGATCGCGAGGAAGTCCAGCACCGCGGCGACCGGCGCCCCGTGGAAGTTGCCGTTGGACTCGATGCGTCCGTCGACGGTGATCACCGGGTTGTCGATGACGCTGGCGAGCTCGCGCTCGGCGATGGTCGCCGCGTATCCCGCGGTGTCGCGCGCGGCGCCGTGCACCTGCGGCGAGCACCGCAGCGAGTACGCGTCCTGCACCCGTCCGTCCTCCGGCCCCTTGTGGCTGTGGATGATCGGCGACTCGGCGAGGAAGGAGCGCAGGTGCGCACCCGACACGCCCTGGCCCGCCTGTGGTCGCAGCGCCATGAGATCGGCGGCGAAGACGGCATCCGTGCCCAGCTGCGACTCGATCGACATCGCGGCCGCGACGTCGGCGGTCAGCAGCAGCGCGTCGAGGTCGTGCAGGGCGAGCGCGAGCATGCCGAGCATGCCGTCGGTGCCGTTGATGAGGGCCAGCCCCTCCTTCTCCACGAGCACGAGAGGCTCGATCCCCGCAGCGGCGAGCGCCTCGGATGCATCGACGCGTGTCGTCTCGCTGCGCTCGCTCGATGACCGGTCTGAGATGCGCACCTCCCCCTCACCCATCGCGGCGAGCGCGATATGGGCGAGTGGGGCGAGGTCGCCCGAGCAGCCGAGGGAGCCGTACTCGCGCACGATCGGCACGATGCCGGCGTTCAGCAGCGCGGCATAGGTCTCGACGACGACGGGCCGCACACCGGTGCGCCCGGACGCCAGAGTCTGCAGGCGGAGCAGCTGGATGCCGCGCACGACCTCGCGCTCGACCTCGGCCCCCGTGCCCGCGGCGTGCGAGCGGATGAGGCTTGCCTGCAACTGCAGTCGCCGTTCCGGGGCGATGAACGTGGTCGCCAGGGCACCGAACCCGGTGGAGACGCCGTAGTGAGGATGCGGGTCGACCGCGAGCGCATCGATCACCTCGCGGGTCTCGGCGACGCGGTCGAGGGCGGCGGGGTCGATGGCGACGGTCGCGCCGTGTCGAGCGACGGCGACGACGTCGTCGATGGTCAGCGGCTCGGCGCCGACGACGAGAGTGGGGCGTGCGGTCATATCCCGATTCCACACCTCCGAGGTCGCCACCGCGGGGTGTTCATGGCACGCTGTGTCTGTGATCCCAGACAGATCGAATGCCGCCACATCGGATGCCGAAAAGGCCGGTGCTGCGCAGGTGCCGGCCGCCGAGAGCACGCTGCGCATCCTGCGGCACCTCGCGGGGCGCGCGGCACCGGTGGCGGCATCCGCTCTGGCCCGCGATCTCGCGCTGCCGCGCTCGACCGTCTACCACCTGCTCGCCACGATGGCGGAGCAGGGTTTCGTCCTGCACTTCCGTGAAGAGCGCCGCTGGGGCCTGGGCACATCGGCCTTCGAGCTCGCGAGCGGCTACACGAGACAGCAGCCCCTGGCCCGCCTGGGCCGTCCACTCGTCGCCGCGCTCTCCGACCGATTGGGCGAGAGCGCGCATCTCGCGGTGATGAGCGGCAGCGACGTGCTCTACATCGTCGAAGAGAGAGCGGCACGTCGGCCCGCTCTGGTGACCGACGTCGGCGTGCGGCTGCCCGCCCATCTCACCGCCACGGGTCGGGCGATGCTCGCCGCTCTCCCCCGCGAGCAGATCGTCGCCCTCTACCCCGATGCGTCGGCGTTCCCCGACCGCACCGGTCGCGGACTCCGCCGACCCCGCGAACTGCGGGAGCTGTTGCGCGCGGTCCGCGCATCGGGATACGCGACCGAGGACGGCGAGGTCGCCGAGGGGCTGCGCAGCGTCGGCGCCGTGGTGCGTGATCACGCAGGATGGCCGATCGCCGCCGTCGCCGTCACCTGGGCGGGTGGCGACGAGCTCACTGACCAGATGTCCGCTGAGCAGACGGTCACAGAGCAGACCCTTGCGGGAGCGGTCCGCGAGACGGCGGCTGTGCTGGAATCGCGTCTGGCACGATGACCGCCATGTCGCAGGACTGCGACACGACGGCGACAGCATCGCCACAGCGGCTGGATACGCTCGATGCATGACCACAGCACGCATCACGATCCCGCGCTCCGTCATCGCACTGAGCTCCATCGCCGTCTTGGCGCTCACCGGCTGCGCGGCGGACGTCGGGGCGGAGCCAGCCTCTTCGAGCAGCTCCCGCCCGGCTCCGAGCCCGACGGCATCCGCCCCCTCCACTCCGACGGTCGCCGGCTACGACGTCGGGCAGTTCCCGCCCGTCCCCCTGTTCCGGCTGCCCGATCTGGCGCTGCTCGACACCTCGGCGTCGGCGTTCACGATCGAGGTGAACGCCGCGCTCGCCGACATCCCGGGCGTGACGGCCGCACCGGCGCACTGCGATGAGTCGGGTGCTGTGGTCTCGGGCAACGGCAGCGCCTACCTCTACGGCGACGGCTCCGGAGCGTTCACCGGCCCGGACGGAACAGTTCAGAACTTCGGAGACGGCTCCGGCACCTCGACGATCAACGGCGTGACGATCCAGAACTTCGGCGACGGGTCGGGGAACTACTCCGACGGCGTGGTGACGATCCAGAACTTCGGAGACGGATCCGGCAACTACTCGGATGCGACGACGACGGTCGAGATCTTCGGAGACGGATCGGGGAACTACTCCGACGGCGAGGTCACGATCCAGAACTTCGGAGACGGCTCCGGCAACTACACGGGTCACGGCGTGAGCATCCAGAACTTCGGAGACGGATCGGGGAATTACTCCGACGGCGAGGTCACGATCCAGAACTTCGGAGACGGCACCGCCAAGGTCGACGGCGTCGATGTCGAGGCCGAACCGCTGGCGACCGTGCCCCGCCTGGGTTCGTTCCCCCCGCTGGCCGCGCTCGCCCCGCTGGAGTCGTGCGGCACGACGCTGACCTTCGAGGACGGCGTGCTGTTCGACTTCGATCGCAGCGAGATCCGAGCGGATGCCGCGACCACGCTGGACTCCGTGGCCTCGGTGCTCGAGTCCCTCGCCGTCGGCGATGCGGTCGTGTCGGGCCACACGGATTCGATCGGTGACGACGCCTACAACCAGCAGCTGTCCGAGGCGCGCGCGAAGTCCGTGGTCGAGGGACTCACGGAGCGCGGGGCCACGACCCGGTTCACCGCGGAGGGCTTCGGAGAGACGCGTCCGGTCGCCGCGAACGAGGTCGACGGCGCCGACAACCCGGCGGGCCGACAGCTGAACCGCCGCGTCGAGATCTTCATCCCGGCCGCGCTGTGAGCGGCGCGGCAGGCCTGCGGATGTACGAGAGGATGACGGACATGCGACGCACGACACTGACTGCCGCGGCTGTGGCCGCACTGCTGCTCGCGGGAGCGCTGAGCGGCTGCTCCGCCACGATCGTCGACGGCGACGCCTCGCCGTCCGCGCCTTCCGAGGCGGCCTCCGAGCCGTCGTCGGCGCCGTCCGCGACCGCCCCATCTGCGTCTGAGTCCTCCGCGACGCCCGCTGACGACGACGCTGAGACCTCGGAGCTCTCCGACGAGAACGCAGAGGAACGCGAACGGCTCACCGCTGCTGCGACCACGACGATGCCCTGCCCGAGCGGCACCCTCGACCAGGACGGGGCGATCATCCGCGTCGAGGGCTCCTGCGCCGACCTCGTGATCGCCATCGACGCGGGCGTCGTGATCGCCGACGACGTCGAGAACCTCAGCCTGTCCGGATCGGGCACCATCGTCTACGCCGAGACGATCGGCTCCCTGACGGTGACCGGCAGCGCGAGCGTCGTGCACTGGACCGGTCAGGCCCCGACGGTCGATGACCGCGGCTCCGCCAATACCTTGACGCGGGGCTGAACCGGTGGACGCGCCCGAACGCCCAGGCATCCTGCTCGTCGACGACGATGCGGCGATCACCGACGCGCTGGCCGCGTTCCTCGCGCGAAGCGGGTTCGACGTGCGGGTCGCCGAGGACGGCCGTGCAGGACTCGCCGAGGTCGAGCGGGAGCTGCCCGACCTCATCGTGTGCGATGTGCTCATGCCGCACGTCGACGGTCGCGAGTTCGTGCGTCGTGTGCGGGCGCGGCAGCTGTCGCTGCCGATCATCCTGCTCACGCAGGTCGGCGAGTCGTGGGAGCGGAGCGCCGCGCTCGACGAGGGTGCCGACGACTACCTGAACAAGCCGTTCGATCCGCACGAGCTGATCTCGCGTATCCGCGCGGTCCTTCGGCGCACGGCGCAGGGCGCAGGGTCGCTCCGGACGGCGCAGAGGCTCCGTGCCGACGACCTGGTGCTGGATCGCACCGCACGTCGGGTGTGGCGCGGAGACACCGAGCTCACGCTCACGCCGAAGGCGCTGACGCTGCTGGAGTACCTGATGCTGCACCCGCACGAGGTGCACACGAGGGAGCGACTGCTGTCAACCCTGTGGGGCTTCGACTTCGCGACCTCGAGCCGCGCGGTCGACCACCGTATCGCCGAGCTGCGGCGGGTGCTCGACGACGCTGCGGGCGATGCGCGCTTCATCGAGACCGCGCAGAGCCTCGGCTACCGCTTCGCCGCCAAGGTGACGGCCGCATGAGCCCCAGGTCGCGCGCGGCGCTGGTGGTTGCTTCCGTCGTCCCGGCGGCGCTCGGCGTGCTCGCCGCCTGCGGGATGCTGATCGCCGGCGACGCCCGGATGCTCGCGGTCACCGCGGCGCTGCCCGCCGTCGTCCTCGCGGGCGGGCTCGTCATCGCGGCGGTTCCGCTGTGCATCCTGCTCGTGCGTCTGGCCCGCGAATCGCGGGTGAGGGCGGTGTCCGAGGCCGCCGCAGCCGCGGCTTCGGCTGCCGCCGATCAGGAGCGGCAACAGCATCGCCGGTTCCTTGCACGGCTCGACCATGAGCTGAAGAACCCGATCACGGCGATCAGGGCGACCGCGGCCGCACGCGAGGCGAGCGGCGACGATGCCTGGCGGACGGTCGACGCCCAGGCGACCAGGCTGAGCACGCTGGTGAGGGACCTGCGCAAGCTCGCCGAGCTCGAGACCCGCCCGCTCGACCTCGAGACGGTCGATCTGGAGCAGCTGCTGCGCGAATCCATCGAGGCTCTCGAGCCGCAGCATCCGGCCACCGGTGCACGGGTGTCGCTCACCGTGACCCGCGTCCCCTGGGCCGTGCCGCCGCTCTCTGCCGATCTCGATCTGCTGTCTCTCGCGATCGACAACGTGCTCGGCAACGCGGCGAAGTACTCCGCGACGGGCCCCATCGAGGTGCGGCTGCGCGAGCAGGACGGTCACGCCGTGATCGAGGTGGCCGACGCGGGGCGCGGCATCCCCGCGGCGGACCTGCCGCTCGTCTTCGATGAGCTCGCCCGCGCGCAGAACGCCAGGGACGTCGCGGGCTCCGGCATCGGTCTCACGCTCGTCGCGACGGTCATGCGACGCCACGGCGGCGACGTCTCGATCCGCTCGGTCGAGGGTGCAGGAAGCGTGGTGACGCTGCGGGTGCCGATCGCGCGGTGAGGGTCACCGCTCTGCGCTGGTGCCTCCGAATGACAGTTCGTTGCCGTCTGGGTCCTGGTAGACGACCTTGCGCATTCCTGCTTCGTACTTCTCGGTGCGAAGCGGCTCGATACCCCGCGCCGATACGCCTGCGATCGTCGAGTCGAGGTCGTCGACCATCACCATCGTCAGTGCGCCTCCGGCTCGTTCGGGAAGCAGCTCTATGTAGACGTAGGCGTGCTCCCCGACAGCCCACACCGATTCGTGGTCATGGGGAGAGAACGCCGGATCGGTGCCGAGCACCGTCCGGTACCACTGCGACGCTCGCTCGAAGTCGGACACCGGGAACCCTGCGAACAGATCGGTCATGGTGAGACCCTAGCCACTGCAACACATGGTCGACAGGGCCCTCCAACACGGCGCTCTTCGTCGACCCGATGTGCTCACATCGGCCCGGTGTCTCGACGATGCAGGAGAGGTACCGGCATGGCGCGAGCGCACAGGAAAGATGGGACGCGCGCCGCTGACCCAGGATGGCCGGCGCAACAACGAAGAAGAGCCCGGCCGATGGCCGGGCTCTTCTTCATGACCTGTCTCCTATGCCGAGACTCATCACGATTGGTGGACCTAAGGGTGTCTGAGTTCATGACATAGGCGACACATGATCGGCGACACGTGCGTCGCGTCATAGGCGACAGTGGGGCATGTCATCGAAGCATCGGGTCGTGGTGTTGAAGATCATCGCTGGAGAGCTCTCGGTCACGGCCGCAGCGTCCGAGTACGGGGTCTCGCGGCAATACCTGCACAAACTCCTCGCCCGATACCGGGCCGAGGGGCTCGACGGGCTCGACGCCCGATCACGGGCACCATTGACCCGTCCCCACGCGATCACCGACCGCGTCCGCGACCGCATCGTGCAACTACGACGCACGCTGACCGCGGCCGGAACAGACGCCGGACCAGTCACGATCGCCTGGCATCTGCGACAAGAAGGACTCACCGCCCCCTCCACGTCCACCATCCGCCGCGTCCTACACACCGCAGGACTGATCACCCCCGAACCCCGCAAACGCCCCAAATCCTCCTACATCCGGTTCGAAGCCGCGCAACCGAACGAGACATGGCAGTCAGACTTCACCCACTGGCGCCTCGCTGACGCAACCGACGTCGAGATCCTGAATTGGCTCGACGACCACTCCCGCAAGCTCCTCAGCTGCACCGTCCACCACCCCGTCACCGGCCGGAACGTCGTTGACACATTCCTGCAATGCGTCGAAACCTACGGACCACCCGCGTCCACACTGACCGACAACGGCCGCGTCTACACAGCCCGCCACTCCGGAGCCCGCAACGAGTTCGAGTACGTCATCGCCGCCCTCGGCATCCGACAGAAGAACGGCGCCCCCAACCACCCGCAGACCCAGGGCAAGATCGAGAGATTCCACCAGACCCTCAAACGCTGGCTGACCGCACACCCCCGAGCCGCGACCATCCACGAACTGCAGACCCAACTCGACACGTTCCAGGAGCACTACAACACCGCCCGACCACACCGCGCCCGAGGCACTGAACCGCCCTGGGTTCTGTTCCGTTGTCTATGTGAGCGCCGGTTCGGCGTTCTGTGATTGATAGTAGGCGGCTTCGATCTCGGTTGGGGTGGCGTAGTCGAGAGCTTCGTGGAGACGCTTGTTGT
>NZ_JBJDRJ010000053.1:0-19103 GCF_044987415.1 Microbacterium sp. ZW T5_45
GTGCGGGGTGCGGGGTACGGGGTAGCGCGGTGCTGCGGCATCGAGTGCACGTGAAGTCGGCGAGTGCACGGTTTATTGACGTGATGATGTCGTGCAGTCGGCGAGTGCACGTGAAGTCGGCGCAGGGCTTGCTCGGCGCGAGGCGTGCTCGGTGCAAGGGAGAGCGTGTGCTGCCTCGCGGGCGGGGTGCTGGAGGCGTCGAGTGCACGTGAACTCGGCGCGTGGGGCTTCTCTCTCATCGCAGCGTGCGACTGTTCGTGCACAGGTGGGCGGACGCCGAGGAGTTGTCCCCAGCCCGCGGAATTCCGGGAAGCGTGCTCGCGGAGATGCCTCAGGATCGGGGGCATGACAGACTCCACGCGTTCGCTGAAAGACCGCCCGCTCAAGACCACGGAGGAGCTTCGCACGCTGATCGAGACGCTACTCGACAGAGCGAGCGGGCGCCGCCTGTGGCTCCTGTTCATCGATGACCGCGGCTGCCTCGGCGACCCGCTGATACCGATGGACGACTACCCACCCGACCCGACGGAGCGGACGCGAACAGATGATCTCGGCGAGATCGATCATGGGTCGCTGCTCATGCATCGCATCGGCATGCTCCGGGAGGTGACCGGCAACGAGGCGGTGGTGCTCGTCTGGGAGCGGCTCGGCTCGAGCGCGGTGGGGGCCGACGACCGCCTGTGGGCCCGGGCGATGCTCGACGCCGCAACCGAGCTCGACGTGCCGCTGCGCGCCCAGTTCGTTCTGCACGGCACAGGGGTGCGAGAGCTCCAGCTCTCCGATATCGCCTGATGAAAAGGCGCCGGCCCCGACTTCCGTCGGAACCGGCGCCTTCGATCTCACCCGAGAATGGTCATGCGCGGGAGATCAGCCGGCGCGGGGCGCCGTGACCGTGATCAATGCAGCTGTGTTGTTCTGCATCGACTTCTTCACGGTGACCACGGTGCCGTAGCCCACACCCGAGTCCGCCGGGTTGCCGGTGCCGAGCACCGTGAACCCGAGGTCGAGTCCGTAGACGTCCGTCGCGGGAGAACCGTCAGGGTTCACCACGCGGGTCGTATACGGCGCACCGCCTACCGAAGGAACGACCACCGAGGCGTCGCGCAGACGGTTCAGCAGCTGACCGTCGCGCACCTCGATGCCGGCGACCCACCCCTGGTTGTCGGTGAACGTGCTCACCGGTGCCTGCGGGGTGAAGGTCGTGCACGCCTCGTTGCTGAGGGAGGCGTCCACGAGGCAGTCCTTGAACGACGCGGTCGGCACCAGCCCGAACGCGGCGTTCGACGACTGCGCGCGACTCGAGACGTTCTTGAGGAGCGTCGGGTCGAGTGCGGCCTCGGCGCCGGTGCGGCGCAGCGGATCGAAGTGACTGTCGACGAGCAGCAGGCCGCCCTTGGCCCCGTAACTCGGCAGGTTCGTCAGGTTCGACGTGACCTGGTTCGAGGTGCCGTACGCGGTGTCGCGGTACCAGACCAGAGCGCCGGGTGCGTTGTACGGGACCTTCTCGACCTTCCAGCCCTCGGCCGAGTACACCGTGGTGTAGCCGTACTTCAGGCCTTCGTCGAATCCGTCGTAATTGCGCCACTCGACCAGGTAGTACTGCGCTTTCACCTGCGTGCCGCTGTCGCGGTGCCAGCCGGAGCCCGTCGTGTCGGTCCAGCTCGCCACCGTCGCGGTCCACCCGTTGTCGCCGGCCTCGACGTCGTCGGTCCACACCTCGGCGCCCGCGCTCGTCAGAGCGAAGTCGTCCGAGAACCAGCCGCGCTCCTCGAAGGCGGCGTCCGTCGCCTGGCGGAGTCGGATCTGGATGCTCTGACCCGCGTACGCCGAGAGGTCGACGTAGTCGTGGCGCCATCCGTCGGTCGAACCGGTGAGCCCGTATTTCTTGCCGCCGAAGTCCTTCATGCGGCCGTTCGGGTCGGAGTAGCCGTCATCCGTCGAGACCAGGGAGCCTGCCTCGTCGTAGACCTTCTGCTCGGTCCAGGTGTTGCCGCCGTCGGTCGAGACCTCGACGAATCCGTAGTCCCAGTCGTCCTCGATGACGTAGTCGTTCCACATCCAGAACTTCGCATCGGTCGGCACCGAATCGATGGACCGCGTCAGCCGTACGTCGGCCCAGCTATGGTCGGCACCGGAGTACCACATCTCCCCGCCGCTGTGAGGTTCAGCGAGGACGATCTTCTTGTCGGGAAGGTTGATCTTGATGCCGTCCTTCGTGCCCTTCTGCGGACGCGACGTCTGGCCGACCTTGATGGTCGACGTCCCGTCGCCGGGGTTCACGACCTGCGGATCCACCCAGCCGAGCACCCACTTGTCCCAGATGCCCATGTGCGTCGGCAGGGACTGGAAGATGGGACCGGAGTGCGAGCCCGAGCTCATCAGATCCCAGAAGTCGATGTCGGAGTTGCCGGCGTTCGACGTGTCGTACAGGTCGGGAAGACCCAGATCGTGACCGTACTCGTGAGCGAACACACCGACGCCCGAGTCCTCCGGTTGCACGATGTAGTTCGAGATCTTGTAGTCGGTGCCGGGGATGACGGCCCCGCCGGCCACGGCCGAGGAATGCGCCCAGATGGCGTACGTGCCCTCCTTGCCGCCGCCGCCCGACTTGTCCTCACCGGCATGCACGAGCACGACGTGGTCGATGACGCCGTCGGGCTCGTAGACGTTGCCGTCGCCGTCGCGGTCGCCCTGATCCTCGATGTCGTAGTCGGCCCACGGGAAGTCGGGGTTCGCGGCGGCCACGGCGGCCACGGCGTCGATCGGCAGCTGGCCGGGGCCGAGCGGGTTGTCCGGGTGCCCCTGCTGGTCCTGCATCGGGCCGGCTTCGTAGACGCCGTCCTCGTTCAGGTGGCACACCGTCGCGCCGTAGTAGCCCTCGGAGTGCGGCACCGAGACCCATGCGGTCGCCTCCCCGGAGAGGGAGTAGGCGCCGCGGGACATCTCCTCGTACATGTTCTTCATCGTGTAGCCGGAGATGTCGAAGCCCGGCTGCCCGTCGGGGCCGGTCAGATCCGTCCGCACCCGCTGAGTGATGCCGTCCTCCGAGAACAGCATCTTGTTGTAGTGCTCCGAGGAGAAGTCCGGCACCCACATGCTGTTGTTGTCGGGCTGCGCGGCGTCGGCAGGGTTCGGGATGTTGTTGTGCAGGGTCGGTCCCTGCACGCCGCCGGGCATGCAGGTGGTGGCGCCGAACTCGGTGGGAACGTAGACGTCCGAGAAGTCGTCGGTTCCGTCGAACTCGACGAGGATCGTGAGCAGCTTGGCCTGCTGGGTCGTCTTCGACTTCTTCAGGGATCTCGGACTCTTGCCCGATTTGATCGACTGGGCCTCGAGCTTCGCCAGCTGTTTGGCGGCCATCGGGTTGCCCTGTGCGAACTTCTTGTCGTAGTCGTTCGCGTGCTCCAGTGCAGACCCGCCGAACGGGTTGCGGGCGCTGCCGGGAGTGATCGCCGAGTCGTCCGAGGAGTCGAACGCGCCTTCGGCTCTCGGCGACACGTAGTTCATGTAGTACTCGTCGGCGCCGATCACCGCGGGGGCGGGAGCGGCATCTGCATCGGGCGGCGTCGCGGATGCCGAGCCGGAACCGAACGTCACCAGACCGGTCGTCGCCAGGGCGAGCGCCGTCGTCGTTGCCAGGACACGTCGTCGTGTCCGAGCTGTCCGTTGAGACATGTTCTTCCTTTCGCGCGTATCGAGGCGAAGGGTCATCGTCTCGATGCGATGGATGTACGCCGATCGGACGTACCGGTAAAAGGTCTACCCCTGAGACCGCGGCAGCGGAAGAGTCCCATGGGGATATATGACCGCTGGACTTTCGTCTAGCGACAGATAGTAGGACGCCATAGTAAATGAACGGAGAGCAAAGTATCATCGCATTGTGCCCACAACGACGTGAAGGGACGGCGCACAATGACCCGAACGATTCCTCATTTCGTTGGCGGATCGCTTCTGACTCCGGATGCCGGTCGGATGGCCGAAGTGTTAGACCCCAGCACAGGCGCCGTGCAGGCGCAGGTGCCGCTGGCGTCGGCATCCGATGTCCAGCGAGTGATCGACGTCGCCGAAGCCGCCCAACCGGAGTGGGCGGCGACCAACCCGCAGAAGCGCGCCCGCGTGCTGCTGCGCTTCCTCGAACTCGCGCAGCGCGAGATGCAGTCCCTCGCCGAGCTTCTCGCGAGCGAGCACGGCAAGACCGTCGACGACGCGAAGGGCGACATCCAGCGCGGACTCGAGGTGATCGAGTTCGCAGCAGGGGCACCGCACCTGCTGAAGGGCGAGTATTCCACGGGGGCCGGTGCGGGAATCGACGTGTACTCGATGCGGCAGCCGCTCGGCGTGGTCGCCGCGATCACGCCCTTCAACTTCCCCGCGATGATCCCGCTGTGGAAGGCGGGTCCCGCACTCGCCGCCGGCAATGCCGTCGTGCTCAAGCCCAGCGAACGCGACCCCTCGGTGCCGGTGCGCCTGGCCGAGTTGTTCCTCGAGGCGGGGCTCCCCGCAGGCGTGCTGAACGTCGTCCATGGCGACAAGGAGGCGGTCGACGCCCTGTTGACCGACGAGCGGATCCGCGCCGTCGGCTTCGTCGGCTCGACGCCCATCGCCGAGTACATCTACGCGACCGCGGCGGCTCACGGCAAGCGGGCGCAGTGCTTCGGCGGCGCGAAGAACCACATGATCGTCATGCCCGATGCAGACCTCGATCAGGCCGTCGACGCGCTGATCGGGGCAGGGTACGGGTCGGCGGGCGAGCGATGCATGGCGATCTCGGTCGCCGTGCCCGTCGGGCAGCAGACGGCGGATGCTCTCGCAGCGAAACTCGTCGAGCGGGTCGGGCAACTGCGGGTCGGGCCGGCGCTCGCCGCGGACGTCGACTACGGACCGCTGGTCTCCCGCGCGGCGGTCGAGCGTGTCGAGGGGTACATCCAACAGGGCATCGACGACGGAGCGGTCCTCCTCGCCGACGGCCGGGGGTTCATGGTGCCCGGTCACGAGGACGGCTTCTATCTCGGGCCGACCCTGTTCGACCACGTGACGAACGAGATGGCGATCTACCGCGAGGAGATCTTCGGCCCGGTTCTCGTGATCGCTCGCGCCGCAGACTACGAGGAGGCGCTGCGGATGGCCTCGGAGCACGAGTTCGGCAACGGCGTCGCGATCTTCACGCGCGACGGCGACGCCGCCAGAGACTTCGCCGCCCGCGTCGACGTGGGCATGGTCGGGGTGAACGTGCCGATCCCGGTGCCGATCGCGTACTACACGTTCGGCGGCTGGAAGCGCTCGGGCTTCGGGGACCTCAATCAGCACGGCGCCGACGCCTTCCGCTTCTACACGAAGACCAAGACGGTCACGTCGCGCTGGCCGTCCGGCATCCGTCACGCGGGCACGGAACCTGTCGCAGAGCAGGGCGCCAGCTTCGTCATCCCCACCATGCACTGACCTTCGACAGGCTCAGATACCCAAAGGAGTCACCATGACCACCATGACAGTGACCGCCGAGGAACGAGAGGCGATCCTCGGTGCTGTTCGCGAGTTCGCCGACGTCGAGCTCGCGCCGCTGGCCCTCGAACGCGATGAGAAGCACCTGTTCCCGCGAGACACGCTGCATCGCGCGGGTGAGCTCGGACTCGGCGGCATCTACGTGCGCGAGGAGTTCGGCGGCACCGGGCTCAGTCGCACCGATACGGTCGCGATCTTCGAAGAGCTCGCGAAGGGCGATCCGGCGGTCGCCGCCTACATCTCGATCCACAACATGGTCGCCTGGATGATCGACACTTACGGCGACGATGAGCAGCGCTCCCGGTGGGTTCCGGCGCTGGCTTCGATGGAGCAGTTCGGCGGGTACTGCCTCACCGAACCGGGCGTGGGTTCGGATGCCGCGAACCTCTCCACGAGCGCGATCCGCGACGGCGACGACTACCTGCTCACCGGTGTGAAGCAATTCATCTCGGGTGCAGGTGAGGCGGGGGTCTACGTCGTCATGGCCCGCACCGGCGTGCCGGGCGCCCGCGGCATCAGCGCGTTCCTCGTCCCGGGAGACGCCGAGGGGCTGAGCTTCGGTGCGCTCGAGAAGAAGATGGGCTGGCACGCGCAGCCGACGCGGCAGGTGATCTTCGATGGTGTGCGGGTACCGGCATCCGCTCTGCTGGGCACGGAGGGACGGGGATTCGCGATCGCGATGTCGGCCCTGAACGGCGGCCGGCTCAACATCGCGGCCTGCTCGCTGGGCGGCGCGCAATGGGCGCTCGACAAGGCCGTGCAGTACGTGCACGAGAGAGTCGCCTTCGGTGAGCCGCTGGCCGAGAAGCAGTCGATCCTGTTCCAGGTCGCCGACATGCGCACCGAGTTGCAGGCGGCGCGCTTGATGGTCCGCGACGGCGCGCAGGCCGTCGACGACAAGGCTCCCGACGCGACCATGCGCTGTGCGATGGCTAAGCGCTTCGCGACGGATGCCGGATTCGAGGTCGCGAACCGCGCGCTGCAGCTGCACGGCGGGTACGGGTACCTGCAGGACTACGGCATCGAGAAAGTGGTGCGCGATCTGCGGGTGCATCAGATCCTCGAGGGCACGAACGAGATCATGCGGTTGATCGTCGGCCGCGAGATGCTGCGGCCGGCGGGGTCTGCGTCGATGCGGAGCGCATCATGACCGTCGTGGCCTTCCTCGGACTCGGGCACATGGGCCTTCCGATGGCGCGGAACCTCGTGGCGGCAGGTCACGAGGTGCGCGGCTTCGACCCGGTGCCCGCCGCGGTCGAAGCGGCGACGGCCGCCGGCGTCCCGGTGATGGCGAACGGGGCGGATGCCGTCACGAATGCGGACGTCGTCATCACGATGTTCCCCGCGGGGCGGCATGTGCTCGCCGCCTATCGGGACGAGCTGCTCGCCGCCGCGCGTCCGGGGACGCTCTTCATCGAGTCGTCGACGATCGCGGTCGACGAGGCGCGCAACGCCCACGAGCTCGCGCTCGCCGCGGGGCATCGGAACATCGACGCCCCGGTGTCGGGAGGAGTGGTCGGCGCCGAGAACGGCACGCTGGCGTTCATGGTCGGAGGAGCCGAGGAGGACTACGAGGCGGCGCTGCCGCTGCTCGAGGTGATGGGGCGGCGGATCGTGCACTGCGGCGGGCCGGGGCTCGGACAGGCCGCGAAGGTGTGCAACAACATGGTGCTCGCCGTGTCGCAGATAGCGGTCGCCGAGGCGTTCGTGCTGGGGGAGCGGCTGGGGCTGGAGCATCAGGCTCTGTTCGACGTGGTCTCGCAGGCGTCGGGACAGTGCTGGTCGCTCACGACCAACTGCCCGGTGCCCGGGCCGGTGCCGACGAGCCCCGCCAACTGCGACTATCAGCCGGGGTTCGCCGGCGCGCTCATGGCGAAGGACCTCGGGCTCGCGCTGCAGGCGATCGAGCAGACCGGGACGGATGCTCGCATGGGAAGACTCGCGCAGCAGCTGTACGCCGCCTTCGCGGACGGCGATGGTGCGGGGCGGGACTTCTCCGGCATCATCACCGACATCCGCGACGGGCTCGTGTGACCCCAGCGGTCGTTGTCGATGTTCGGCCGTTGAGCGACACTTCGACTCGCTGCGCTCGCTCAGCGCGGGTCTTCGCGAGACGGAACGTCGTGGGCGGTAGACGTTTCGTCTCGGTCGCTGCGCTCCCTCGCTCAACGACCGAAACGAAGAGATGAGAGGAACAGCGATACTGAAGATGACCGACGACGGAGAGGCACCCATGACCGAGTACGAGACGATCCTGGTCGAGCAGCGCGGACGCGTCGGCTGGATCACCCTGAACCGCCCGCAGGCGCTGAACGCCCTCAACAGTCGGGTCTCCGAAGAGGTCACCGCCGCGGCCCGCGCGTTCGACGCGGATGAGGGGGTCGGCGCGATCGTCGTCACCGGCTCCGAGAAGGCCTTCGCCGCGGGGGCCGACATCAAGGAGATGGAGGGGATGACGGCATCCGAGATGCTGTCGACGGACCACTTCGGCGGCTGGAACGACTTCGCCGCGGTGCGTACCCCGGTGATCGCGGCGGTCGCCGGGTTCGCCCTCGGCGGAGGGTGCGAGCTGGCGATGATGTGCGACATCATCCTCGCCGCCGACACCGCGAAGTTCGGCCAGCCCGAGATCAATCTCGGCGTGATCCCCGGGATGGGCGGCACCCAGCGCCTGATCCGGGCCGTGGGCTACTACAAGGCGGCCGAGATCGTGCTCTCGGGCCGCATCATCAGCGCAGAGGAGGCCGAGCGCATCGGCCTGGCCTCGCGTGTGGTGCCGGCATCCGAGCTGCTCGCCGAGGCCGAGAAGCTCGCCACGACGATCGCTTCGAAGTCGCTGCCTTCGCTCTACGCCGCCAAGCGCGCGCTCGACACGGCTCTGGAGACCGGTCTCGCCGACGGCCTCGCGCACGAGAAGCAGGCCTTCGCCGCGCTGTTCGACACCGAGGACCAGAAGGAGGGCATGGCCGCGTTCCGCGAGAAGCGGCAGCCCGACTTCCGGAACCGCTAGTCGTGAACGCCGCTCAGGCGCGCAGCGCCTCGACCACCTTGGCGATGCGCCGCTCGCGAGTGGCCTCCTGCTTGGCCTCGGCCACGGAGCGGGCGTGCTCCTTGCGGTGCGAGTAGGCGAGCGCGTCGAACGCGGTGCGCAGCGCCGGGTCGGCGTCGAGCGCCGCGGTGAGCTCCGCTGGCTCGTCGACCGTGCGCTCTCCGGCATCCACCCGGATCACGGCGTCGACCTCCTGGTCGATCTCGACGCCGAGCTCGGCCCGCACCGCCTTGCTGAAGCCGATCATGTTCTGCCCGCCCATGCGTGCGAGGCGCAGACGCGCGGTGCGATCGCCGATCGTCACGGCGACGGGGAATGCCTTGCCCGCGCCGAACGACTCGACCTGCTCGTCGGTGAGGATGATCGCTGCGGCGGGGCCGCGGCCGGCGAGAACGGTGTGCAGACGGAGTTCGGTCATGGCGACAGAGTACGCCCGGGGCTCTCCAGCTCGGCCACGATCGTGCGATTGCGTGCCGCGATCAATCGGCGCATGTACTCGCGCAGGAAAAGCGCGTCGACGAGGCGGCCCAGCGGACCGAACGGCGAGCGGAACGTGACGACGTCGCGCATGAGCGTGCCCTGCGGATGCTCCGAGAACTCGTGCTCGTGCAGGAACGAGGCGAACGGCCCCCGGACCTGGCGGTCTCGGAAGCCACGCGGAGGGTCGATGTCGAACACGACCGACTGGAGTCGGAACGCGATGCCGAAGTGCCGAGCCCGCCAGGTCACCGTCGAACCCTCGCGGAACACGCCTCCCCCCGGCGCCTCGACCATGGTCTCGCCGTGCTCGGCCATCGACCGCACGTGCAGTTCGGGATCGAGCGAGGCGGCGAACACCGCGGCCGGTGCGGCCGCGATCACCGTCTCGAGTGCGAACTGCGCCATGTCCGAAGGAAGATCAGAGCGGGTCGGGCTGGGGGCGAGGATCGGAGAAGTCCCCGGCGGCCTTGCGCATGCGGGCGACGATCGCGACGAGCTCGGCGGCGTCGTCGGAGCTGAGGCCGGGGTCGCGGAACACCGCGTCGTTGAGAGCATCCGTCGCCCTGTCGACGAGCGCACGCCCCGCGTCGGTGAGGGAGAGGAGCGCCGCGCGCCTGTCGTGGGGGTGCGGCTCGCGCACGACGAGTCCGTCGCGGACCAGCCGTTCCGCCGTGCTCGTGATCGTCGTCGCGTGCACCTGCAGACGTGCGACGACGCTGGACAGTGGCAGGCGGCCTGCGCGGCTGAAGGCCAGCAGTCGCAGCACCTCGTAGCGCGCGAAGGTGAGCGAGAACGGGCGCAGCGTCGAGTCGACGCGGGCCAGCAGCAGCTGCTGCGCGCGCATGACCGAGGTGACGACGGTCATGCCCTCTGCAGCATCCGTCCATCCGTGCGCCACCCATTGCCGTTTCGCCTCGGCGAGCGGATCAACGGGCAGGGGACGGGAATGGGCCACGGATCTACGCTAGGGCATCGGATGCTGCTGAGTCTCAGTTGCAGACACCGTGGGACTGCGTGTCACCGGGGTAGGATCGAGCCAGTCGTGAGGAGCAATCGATGAAGATCTTCGTCCTGGTCAAAGAGGTGCCCGACACCTATGGCGATCGCACGCTCGACCTCGAGACCGGTCTCGCCGACCGAGGCGCGGGTGATGTCGTGCTCGACGAGATCACCGAGCGTGCCCTCGAGGTGGCGCTGAGCCACGCGGACAAGAACGAGGACACCGAGGTCGTGGCGGTCACCATGGCGCCGGAGGGAGCGACCGCCTCGATGCGCAGAGCGCTCGCGATCGGGGCGCACTCGGCCGTGCACATCGCCGACGAGCAGCTCGCCGGGGCCGATCTGAGCCTCACCGCTGAGGTCCTCGCGGCGACGATCCGCCGCGGTGAACCCGACCTGGTGATCACCGGCAACCTGTCGACCGACGGTTCGGGGGGAGTGATCCCCGCGATGATCGCCGAGCATCTCGGCTGGTCGCAGGTCACCGCGCTGACCGCGGTGGAGATCTCGGAGACGACCGTCAGCGGCACGCGCGGTGCCGACGCCGGAGCCCAGCCCGTGTCGGCATCCCTCCCCGCCGTCATCTCGATCACCGAGGCGCTGCCCGATGCGCGCTTCCCGAACTTCAAGGGCATCATGGCGGCGAAGAAGAAGCCGCTCGAGGTGCTGACGCTCGATGACCTCGGTGTCTCGGCCGACCCGTCGCTCGCGCCGCGGTCGATCATGACCGCCGTGTCCGAGAAGCCCCCGCGGGCGGCGGGCGTCAAGATCGTCGACGAGGGCGATGCCGCCGAGAAGCTCGTCGAGTACCTCGTGCAGAACAGGCTGGTGTGACATGGCGGACAACGTGAACCCGATCCTCGTGCTCGTCGACGTCGACCCGTCGGGTGCTCCGGCATCGAGCACCGCCGCGCTGATCGGCGCCGCATCCGCGATCGGCACCCCGATCGCGCTGGTCGTCGGCGGAGGGCCGGATGCCGCGGCCCAGGTCGCGTCCTTCGGCGCTGCGACCGTGATCTCGGAGGAGGGCGACGCCTCGCTGCTCACCGTGCCGGTCGTCGACGCGCTGCAGCGGGCGTACGAGAGCGTGCAGCCGGATGCCGTGCTCATCTCGAACTCGATCGCAGGTCGCGACGTGGCCGGACGATTCGCCGTTCGCGCGAAGCTCGCACTCGCGGTGGATGCGGTCGGCGTGTCGCGCGACGACGAGGGCGTGGTCGCGCACCACTCGGTCTATGGCGGGGCCTACCTCGTCGACTCGGCCCCGACATTCGGTGCGCCGGTGATCACGGTGCGCCAGGGTGCGGTCGAGGCGCGCGCCGAAGCGGTCGACGACACGGTGTTCGCCGCCGCGACCGGGCCGTTCCCTGTGAGCGGCGTCGCCGCATCCGCCGGTCCGGTCGAGGCGGTCGAGCAGGCCTCCTCGCGTCCGGAGTTGCGCGGTGCCGCGCGGGTCGTCTCGGGCGGCCGTGGGCTCGCCTCGAAGGAGAAGTTCGTGCTCGTCGAACAGCTCGCCGACGCGCTCGGGGCCGCGGTCGGCGCCTCACGCGCCGCGGTGGATGCCGGATACATCCCGCAGTCGCACCAGGTCGGGCAGACGGGGGTCTCGGTGTCGCCGCAGCTGTACGTCGCGCTCGGGATCAGCGGCGCGATCCAGCACCGCGCCGGCATGCAGACGTCGAAGACGATCGTCGCGATCAACAAGGATCCCGAGGCGCCGATCTTCGACGTCGCCGACTTCGGCATCGTCGGCGACCTGTTCACGGTCGTGCCGCAGCTGATCGCGGCGCTCGAGGCACGGAAGAAGTAACCGTGGCCACGCGGATGCTGCGTCGGGGCCTTCCCCGCGTGCCCGGCGGCGAGCCGTGGCCTCCCGCCGACGCAGCGGTGACTGCCGCGTCCGCCGCAGCTTCCGGGGGCGACGCAGCCGCCGCTTCGGGAGCCGCCGCAGGTGCTCCTGCGGTCGCCGTGGCGGCATCCGGCCCCCTCACTTCGGGGGCCGACACGCCAGATGGCGGACCACACGAGGCTGAGCATCCTGCGACTGGCGTGTCGGCCCCCCAGGTGGTGCCGGCGCCCGGAGAAGCGGATGCTCCCGCCACGGCATCCGCCCGCGGCGCGGTGCGGCGCGGACTGCCGCGCGTGCGGGGTGGTGAGCCGTGGCCTCCGGAAGGAACGACTCCCGCAGGGCCTTCGACCATGCGGGTCGATGAGCCTGCCGAAGTGTCCCCCGAAAGTGGCCCTTCGGCAGGCTCGGTCGCCCAGGTCGGAGCAGGCTCAGGCACCCACGCCGAAGCAGCCCCTGGATCCGAGACGACAGTGGATGTCAGCACCCCGCTGGCCTGGAAGCCCACGGTCTGGCACGGCCGAGCTCCCCGACACGGCGTCGAAGCCCCGGCATCCGTTCGTCGTCCGCCGTGGACGCAGGTGATCACCGCGCTTTTCGGCGCCGCGGGTCTCGCCGTCCTGGCAGCAGCCGCTGTCGCGCTCGTGCGCGCCGTGCTCGCGACCGAGCCCCTGCAGGACTTCCTCACGACCTATCCCGGCGAGTACGCGCCGGCGATCTCCGTCGAGCCGGGCTTCGCGCCGTGGATCGGCTGGCAGCACTTCTTCAACATGTTCCTGATGGTGCTGATCATCCGCTCAGGCCTCCGCATCCGCAGCGAGAAGCGTCCGACCGCGTTCTGGACGCCGAGGAACAACCCGAAGGGCAAGGTCAGCCTGACGATCTGGTTCCACCAGGCTCTCGACATCCTCTGGCTGCTCAACGGCGTGATCTTCATCGCGCTGCTGTTCGTCACCGGGCACTGGGTGCGCATCGTGCCGACGAGCTGGGAGGTCTTCCCGAACGCGCTGTCGGCGGCGCTGCAGTACGTGTCGTTCGACTGGCCGACCGAGCACGGGTGGGCGAACTACAACAGCCTGCAGCAGCTGGCGTACTTCGCGACCGTGTTCCTCGCCGCACCTCTCGCGGCGATCACCGGCTTCCGGATGTCGGGCCTGTGGCCGAAGAAGGCCGAGAAGCTGTCGAGGGCCTACCCGATCGAGTGGGCGCGCAAGGTGCACTTCCCCGTGATGCTCTACTTCGTGGCGTTCATCATCGCGCACGTGGCGCTGGTGTTCCTCACCGGCTTCCTGCGCAACCTCAACCACATGTTCGCCTCGTCCGACGCGGTCTCGTGGACGGGATTCTGGGTGTTCGCGGCATCCGTCGTGGTGATCGCGATCGGCTGGGCGGCCGCCCGCCCGCTCGTGATCGCGCCGATCGCCCGGGTGTTCGGCAACGTCTCGGGGCGCTGAGCGCCGTCAACGCCCCCGCTGAGCGCCGACGCCCCCGCTCATTCACGCGAATGAGCGGGGGCGTCGGCGATGAACAGGGGCCTCGGCGAGAGCCCGGCGAAGGACTCAGCGCGTGAAGCGCACCTCGGTCAGCGTCTCGCCGAGGAAGGGTTCGGTGTGCGTTGCGCCGTCGAGCGTGAAACCGTTGCGCGTGTAGAAGCGGTGCGCACGGGGGTTGTCCTCCGCGACCCACAGGTACAGCGGCTCGTCCTTCTCCACTGCGGCGTCGAACAGCTTCTGGCCGGTGCCGGTGCCGTGGTAGGCGTCGAGCAGGTAGATGAAGTAGAGCTCGCGGAACGCGGGGGCGTCCTTGTCGCGGGCCGGACCAGAGCCCGCGAAGCCGACGATCTCGCCATCGACGAGAGCCGCGCTCATCTTGAACTCCGGGCCCTGCGCGGCCCAGTGCGTCCAGAGTTCTGCCATACGACGGGGCGAGATCTTCTCCAGCGCCGCCTTGCTGATCAGGTGGTCGTAGGTCTCGTGCCAGCACTGCGCGTGCACGCGACCTAGAGCCTCCGCATCCACATCACGGACCGGACGGACGATGACTTCGGGCAGGGCTTCGACGCTCATGCCGCGACTCTACGCGCGGCGGCGGGCGAGAGGAAATCGAGCGGATGCCGCGCACGCGGGCCACGACGCACCTGGAGGATCTCCACAACGACTTTCGGGATTCGTGCACCGCTCACTACTGTTTCTCCTCGTGAATGTCATCTGGCGCACCCTTCTCACGATCCTCGGCGCCCGCCGCCGTGTCCGCCGCGACGGCCTCATCGACCCGTCGTCCGTCAGCACGGTCAGGCTGACCACGCTCCCCAGCGACATCGACATCCTCCGGCACATGAACAACGGCAGGTACCTGTCGCTGTTCGACCTCGGCCGGTGGGACCTGCTGATCCGCACCGGGCTGTTCGACGCCATGAAGGAGCGCGGCTGGTACGCCGTCGTGTCGAGCGAGACCGTGACGTTCCGTCGCTCGCTGCAGCTCTGGCAGCGGTTCGATGTCGAGTCCCGGTTCATCGGGCACGACGACAAAGCCGTCTTCCTCGAGCACCGGGCGGTGGTCGACGGCGAGATCTACGCACGGGTGATCGTGCGATCCCGGATGCTGCGCCGCACGGGCGGCACGGTCAGCAACGAGGAGCTGTTCGCCGCGGTCGGCAAGCCCGATGGGCTCACGGAGATCGACGACTGGGTGCACGACTGGGCCACGGCATCCGCCCTGCCGCCTGCACGCACCAGCGCGCCGAGCGTCTGGGGCTGACGCCGCCGGCGCGTGCCGGGGTAGTTTTGGGGCGTGCTGGAGATGCTGTCTGCGACGGGCCGCGTGCTGCGGATGCACTGGCCCGCCCTGCTCGCGTGGTTCCTCGGCGGTATGCTCCTGCGTCATCTGCTGATCGAACTGGCCGGGTTCGTCGGCGGCCACACCGCCACGGTGGGGCTGCTGATCCTCCCGCTCGCGGTGCTCGCCCGGTTGATCGGCTTCGTCGGGATGTTCCTCGTGATCCGCGACGGACTCCGCCGGATGCAGGAGGTCGCGCCGCTGCCCGCCACGCCGCGGGAGCGCAGGGAGGACTTCGTCTCGGCGCTGCTGGCCAGCGTGCTGCCCTTCTTCGCGGTCTACACGCTGCAGAACGAGCTGCGCACCGACATCGTGGAGTACGCACAGCGGGCGCTCGACGTCAGCATCGCGCAGACCGTCGAGGCCTCTCTCGCCGGCGATGAGACCGCCGGTGATGACACGGTGCTGAACCTCGTCTTCACCCCCTGGACGCTGCTGGTCATCGTGATCGCCATCGCGGGTCCCTGGGCCTGGCGGCGCTGGGGAGATCGGCTGCCGCGGATGCTCGCGCTCGCCGCCCTCTACCTCGAGGTCGTCTGGGTGTTCTTCTCCCTCCTGCTGGTCTCCCAGGCCGTGGCTGTCGGCGTGGACTGGATCGAGACGAGGGCGGCGGTCGCCTGGCTGACCGACGCGCGCGGGTGGATCGCGGCGCAGCTCGGTCCGCTCGACTGGATCCTGCGCGGGGGCGAGGCCCTGTTCGCCGACGGTGGACGGGTGATCGTCGAGCCGCTCGTGTGGTTCGCGATCGTCGGCGTCATCTACGGGCAGACGATCGCCGCCGACCGACTGCGGGTGCAGAGTCGGATGCTGGAACGTGCGAAGGCGCGGGCCGGGAGGGTGCCCGAGGCCGTGCGCCAGCGGGTCGATGCGCTCACCTCGGAGTTCCGCTCGCGATTCGGATCGGTCGGAGCGGCCTTCCTGCTGCTGTGGCGATCGGGTCCGCTGATCATCGGCGCCTACATCCTGTTCTACGCGGTGGTGAAGGCACTCGAGACGACCGTGGGCCTCGGACTCGTGCGCCTGCTCGGGCCGCATGACGGTGCCTTCTGGAGCGCGATCTCGGTCGTGCTCGGACTGGTCCCGCTGCTGCTCGTCGAGCCGATCAGGGTGGCACTGATCGCGGGCACCTACGACTCCGCCCTGCAGGTCGTGGAGACGGATGCTGCGCCGGAGACGGATGCTGCGCCGGAGACGGACCGGGCTGCCGGGCCGGACGCGGGACTGAACGCCGCCGAGGCCGCAGCGGCTGCGAGAGCGGATGCCTTCCGGGGTCAGGGCGCGATCGAGAACCTGACGAAGCCGGGCCCCTCGCTGTACGGGGCGACGTCGATCCAGAACGGTCCGTCCACGTCGTCGGGCACGATGAACGGCACCAGCATCTCGTAGGAGGACGAATCCGAGGCGCACAGGGTCGGGGCGTCCGGGTCGTAGTCGAGGTCGAGCGCCACCGACATCTCGCTCCACCGCGTTCCCGTCGATTGGTCGACCAGGACCGGGGAGGAACATCCGACGGGAGCATCCGCATCGTCGTTGCGTACGGGGACCTTCACCGCGACCACCCGTGTGCCGTCCGGGATCGGCAGACCGTCGGCCTCGGTGAAGAAGCCCGAGGTCACCGGACCCCAGGTCGCTCCGCCGAACTCCACGGTGTCGGCATCGCCCTGCGGCGTCACGGGGTGCACGTACTGCGACGACACCTCGTAGGTCGCTGCCCACTCGCGCCACCCGATCGCCGCGGCCGCGCCCGGCACGAGCACGGCGAGAGCGATCAGCGCCACCGCGTTCCGCCGCCACCACGAGCGCGTCACGGGTTCGTCCACTCTCTGTCGGCGACGTCGATCTCATCGAGACGCGGTGCTGCGGTGAGGTCGATCGGCAGCTCGAGGACCGTGTCGCCCCACGACGTCGTCGACGCCGACAGCCGCAGGACTCCAGCGCTCTGCAGCGCGTCGTCGGGCAGCTCGAACATCAGGCTGCCGGACATGGGCACACCGGGCACCAGCTGCGCATCGAGGAGCGTCATCTCATCCGGACCACGCGTGCTCGCGCTGAAGGTGCGATCCCCGATGAGGAGCACGGCTCCCCGCAGGTAGCCGCTCGGCTGATCGACCACGGCCTCGGCATCCAGATCGACGACGAGCCAGTTCCCCTCGGCGGTCCATCCGTCCGCCGCGGCCACGGCGTCCGCGATCCGCACGTCGGTGACGGTCGCCGCGATGTTCCGGCCCGCGCCGCGTTCGCCCGCGGCCATCGGGGTGACGAAGGCATCGCGTCCGGCATCGTCGCTCGGCGCGACCAGGGTCACGGCCCAGGCCGCGGCCACGAGCATCGCGGCGAGCGCCCACCGGAGCACGGTCTTCACAGCGAGCCGTCCCCTCGGCCGGCGCCGAGGTCCTCGGCCTCGCCGGAGATCACGACCGTCGACGAGGTGTCGCTCCAGTAGCTCTCGCCGCGGAAGAGCGTGCTGTCGCTCTTCACTGCCTCGGGCAGGATCAGCTGCACGTCGGCGTCCCCGATCTCGTCGGCCGCGACCACCCAGGTCAGCAGGATGCGAGTGGGAAGGTCGGGCTGCAGCGCGACCGGGCTGAAATCGGCGTCGCCGTAGACCGAGACGCCGGGGGCATCGTCGGGTCGCCCCTCGAGGCGTGCGGTGCCGAGTCCGCCGGTGCCCGAGGCGTTGCGGGGCTCGACATCGAGATTGGTCACCTCGACGAGCACGGCGAGCACGCGTTCCCCCGCATCCTCGTCGGGGAAGGCGCCGGTGCCCGGCAGCTCATCGACGACCGCGATGCGGTCGACGTCGATCGACAGCTGCGAGCTGACGAAGGTCTCGCCGATGCCATACCGTTCCGGTTCATCGGCGGCGACGGTCTCCAGCCCGCCGGCCGCCGCGATGGCGCCGATCCCGGCGGAGAGCGCGGCGACGAGACCCAGTGCGGCGAGCATCCGAGGCAGCCGTCGCGAGAAGGGGAGCGCGGGCTCGGGCGACGACTGCGCCACCCCGTTCGCTCGCTCCTCCACGCAGACAGCATAGGACGCCCCTCGCGTACCATCGAGGAAGCGATCGCCGCGGGAGCACGCGGCAGGGAGGGAGCGCTCATGTCCGACGACCCGCAGGCACCGCAGAACCAGACGCCGAACACGCCGCCCCCGGCATCCGTTCCGCCCTCCGCCTATCCGCAGCCCGGATACGCCCCGCAATCGCCCTTCCCGCAGCCGGGGTCCGCCCCGCACTCGCCCTCTCCGCAACCCGGATACGGCCCGCCGGCGGGCGCCCCGCAGCAGCCGCTGCCCGGCGGCACCTATGCCGGCATGAGCTACCCGGCTGCGGGGTACCGCCCGCCGACACAGGGCGGTGGCCTCGCGATCGCCGCCCTCATCCTCGGCATCGCGGCCTTCGTGCTCGGGCTCGTGCCGATCGTCGGCATCGTGCTCGGCATCACCGGCGTCGTTCTCGGCATCCTCGCCGTGCGCCGCCCCGTACGCCGAGGCCTCGGCTGGGCGGGACTCCTGCTCGGGGCCTTCGGTGCGCTCGTCAGCATCGTGACGACGTTCCTGATCCTGGTGCTGCCGCTCATCGTGCTGAGCTCGTCGGACTCCGACTCCGTGTCCTCCTCCGACTCCCAGACGCAGGAGTCCGACGAACCGGATGCCGCGACGCCCGGTGACGAGGAGCTCTACTCGACCGTCTCCGGCCAGGTCATCGACACCCCGTGCTGGACCTATGACGGGCCGGAGTACTTCGTCAACAACATCTCGCAGACGAACGCCGATGCGTGCAACGGAGCGCTCGAGCTGTGGGGCGAGTGGGAGGGCGATGTGTTCGTGCCGACCGGGGCGGGAATCGTCGCCGGACAGATCCAGGTCGACCCTGTGCTGTCGACGAACTCGGCGCTGGTCTCCGCCGGCGGCGACGTCGACGCCTTCATCGACGGCATCGAGACCGGCCAGAACTACTTCTCCCAGCAGGGCGAGGTGCTCTCCCTGCACGAGGGGACGACGATCGGCGGACTGCCCGCCAACGTCACGCGCATCGACAGCAACGCCGCCGACACGCAGACCCGCGTGTTCATCACCGTGCTGGTGCCCGAGCCCTACGCGACCGCGAGCGGAGATGTCTCGGCGTTCCTCATCTCGGTGACGACGCCCTACGCCAACGGCGAGGAGCAGGTGCAGCAGGTGCTCGACACCTGGGAGTGGAAGTAGCGAGAACCGCGTCCGCGCGGAGCCGCACACGGCACCGCGCTCCCCGGCAAAGGGCTTTCGCACACCTAGGGCGTGTCTCCTAAATGGTGTAGCCAGGCGATGACGGCGTTGAGGACGACGGCGGCTCGGTAGACGATGGCGAGTTTGTCGTATCGCGTTGCCAGGCCTCGCCATTGCTTGAGTCGGCAG